>CAZWQJ010000089.1:0-16270 GCA_964635825.1 uncultured Victivallales bacterium
GCTACTCGCCGTCGACGATGTGTCTCTACCGCTGCGCAAGAATGTCTGCCGGTATTTGGGCAAGCCGACCGTGCGGCGCGAGCCGGTGCTGGCGCCGAGCCCGGTGGAGAGCAACGCGCCGGACAATCTGGCGACGCACTTCTACGGCACGGTGTTGCACGACAACGGCAAGTTCCGCATGTGGTACTACGCCTGCCATCGGGGCATGAATCCGGACTGGCCGCTGCGCAAGAAGCAGCAGGTGGCCAAGAAACCCGGTTGGCTGATCGGCGTGAAGGAGGGGTTCGAAGTCGGACAGGGCCCTCTGTGCTACGCCGAGAGCGATGACGGGATTTCCTGGACCAAGCCGGCACTCGGCCAGGTCCTGTTCAAGGGCAGCCGGGACAACAACGCCCTCGAACTGCCGCACACCGTCGTCAGCGGCGCGGCGGTGATCAAGGATGAGGACGATCCCGATCCGGCCCGGCGTTACAAGATGGTGTACCAGTTCTTCACCGATCAGACCGAGCCGGTCATTCCGGAGTACGGTGGGGGGCCCACCATCGCCTGCGCCGTGTCGCCCGACGGGTTAAAGTGGACGATGACTGGCATGCCGTTCGTCAACCAGTTCGTCGAGCACTGTTCATTCATCAAACACAACGGCCAGTACATCGTCCATTCGCAGGCGTTTCCCGACTGGAGCGGGAGCCGTACCGAGGGCGGGCACGGCGGCGGGCGCACGGGCGTGGCCCGCGCCACTTACGATTTCGACCGCTGGCCCGACTTGTGGCAGTGGACCTTCGCGTTGCCGGAACCGGCGGACCCGGCCCAGCGCGGTTGTGACAAACAGTACGACCAGGTGCATCTCGGCGTCGGAGCCGCCAGCCTGGGCAATGTCTGCGTCGGGGTTTACGGACTCTGGCACAACCAGGCCTTTGGCGAGAACTTCGGCAAAATCACAGGTGACCTAGGTGTAGTGGTATCCAATGACGGCATCCATTTCCGCGAGCCAGGAGCCACGCCGGGGCGGGTGTACATCCACCGCGATGAATCGCCGGCGACAGCGGTGCCGGGCCGCGACTTCAACACGATTCTCTGCCAGGGCAACGGCATCCTGAATGTCGGCGACGAGACGCGCATCTACCACGGCCGCTGGCGCAATGTTGGGCAAAAAGGGGAGGATATCGTGAACTACTACCGCGCCGAGGTGGCGCTCGCCACGCTGCCGCGCGACCGCTGGGGCGCGCTCGGGCTCAATCCGGGCGTGGACACCGGCACTCTGTGTTCCGCGCCTATGACTGTCCCCGCCGGCGGCTGCGAGCTGCGCCTCAATGCTGACGGCGTGGCCGGCCTGAGCGTGGACCTGCTCGACGAGAAGTTCCAGCCGATCCCCGGTTTCGCCGGCGGCGCCGTCACCGGTCCGGACGGACTCGACTGCCTGGTGAGTTGGAAGGGCCACGCCCTGGCGGAACTCGGCGGCGAGCCAGTGCGGGTGCAGGTGAACCTCAAGCGCACCGACGAGACGCAACCGCGGGTGTATGCCGTGTGTCTCATAGAGGAGACATCTCGACAGGAGGCAACATGACAATCACCGATATCCAAACCCATCTCCTAACCGGGCCTTGCACGCTCGACCCGTTCCTGTCGCAGGCGCGCCGGGTGCGCAGCGCGGCGTTCATCGAGATTCACACCGATGTCGGTGTGCAAGGGCTGGGCGAGACGTACGCCGGCTACTTCTGCCCGGAGGTCGTTCCCGCGATTGTCGAGTTCTTCGCGCCGATCCTCATCGGGCAGGACGTGGACGACATTCCCGAACTCTGGCGGCGGATGTATCACTGCGGCAACTTCTGGTGCCGGGTTGGCGTCGGGGTCACCGTGCTCAACGGCATCGAGGCGGCGCTGTGGGACCTAAAAGGCAAACTGGAGAACAAGCCCGTGTGCGAACTGCTCGGCGGTTGCCGACATGACCGGTTGCCGGCCTACGCGACCGGCGGACCATCCAATTACCCGCTCGACGAACTCGCCCGCAAGATCGAGTTCTACCTGTCGCTCGGATTCACGGGGGTAAAGCTCGGCGCGGGGGGCCACACGCCTGAGCGCGGGTTCGAGATTGCCTTCGAACCGGCGGCGGCGGAGTTCGAGGCGTGCAAGCTGGAGTTTGTCCGTCGGCGCTTCGGGAAGGATCTACGCGTGATGCTCGACGGGCACATGGGCAACAGCCCCGGTGGGACGTGGACCGTGGCAACCGCGATTGCCGTGGCCAAGGCGCTTGAACCGTTCGACCTGTTCTTTCTCGAAGAACCGCTGCATTACACCGACCCGTGGGGTTACGCCGAATTGTGCGCGGCCACGACCACGCCGATTGCCGGCGGCGAATGTCTGACGGCAGCCTACGAATGGCGCGTGTTCATCGAGCGCGACGCGTTCGACATCGGCCAGCCGGACGCGTCGTTCACCGGCGGGCTGGGCGAGTTCATGGCCGTGAGCCGGCTGCTCGCCGAACGCGGACGCAAGGTGGCCACGCATGCCTGGGGGGCGGGCGGCTCGCTCATGCAGAACATTCATTGCGGATTCGCTGCGGAAAATACCGTCATCCTCGAGGTCGCCCCGGCGTACGGGCCGCTGCACAGCGAAGTGGTGGGCGACAGTTTTGTGCTGCGCGACGGTTGCGTGTTGCCGCCCACGAAGCCGGGGCTGGGGATCGTGCTGACCGAGGAAACCAAACGCCGCTTCCCGTTCGTGCCTGGAAGCGGCGAGTTCAACAGTGTGCCGGGGAAGATTCTGCCGGAGGAACTGGAGACGAAACGATGTTGAACGTGTTGGTGGACTTGAGAGCGGACGAAGAGGGGTTGCGCCGGTTGCGGGCGTTGCCGGGCGTGCGGGTGAAGGTGATCGAGAAACCGGACGAGGAAGCGTCGCGGCCGTTGCCGGCGGAACTGCTGGCGGAGGTGCACGCGCTCGGTTGCAGTTTACCGCCGTCGAATCTGGCGGACGCGCGCGCGCTGCGGTTGGTGCAGATCGCCTCGGCGGGCTACACGCAACTGGTCGGGCTCGGCCTGCCCGAATGCGGCGTGCGCGCCTGCAACGCGCTCGGCGTGTTCGACGTGCCGATCGCCGAGTGGAACGTCGCGATGATGGATAATCTCCTGCGCGACCTGCGCGGCATGATCCGCAACCAGGATCAGGGCATCTGGGATCGCGACATCCGTTTCCAGCGCGAACTGCGCGGGCTGACGGTCGGGTTCTGGGGATATGGCGGCATCGGGCGCGAAACCGCCCGGCTGGCCAAGGCGCTGGGGATGCACGTCCACGTGCTCGCCCGCAATGGAGTGAAGGAACGCGCCAACATCTACCGCGTTCCCGGCACCGGCGATCCGGAGGGAACGCTGCCGGACCGCGTCTTCGCCATGGTGGAGAAACCGGAGTTTCTGGCCGGTTTGGATTTTCTGGTTTTGGCCATGCCGCTGACCAAGGCCACCGAGGGCATCGTCGGCGAATCCGATCTGCGGGCGCTGCGGCCGACGGCGTACGTTCTGAATCCGGCGCGCGGTCCGCTGATCCAGGAGGCGGCGCTCTTGCGCGCTCTGCGCGACGGCTGGATTGCCGGCGCGGCGCTCGACACGCATTACCACTATCCGATGCCGCCGGAGCATCCGCTCTGGCATCTGCCCAACGTGATCATGACGCCGCATATTTCCGGTTCCAGCGGCAGCCCGTTCTTCCTGCGGCGGGTATGGGACATCTTCGTGCAGAACGTCGAGCGATTGCAGCGGGGACAGGCATTGTTGAACGAATTGACCCCGGCCCAACTGGCGGGGGATTGAGGGAAAGAGGACAAGGCATGATGATTGTGGAACATGGAACGGCGTTTCGCCGTGAGCCGGGAACTGACCGGCAGAGTTGCGCGTTTCCGCAGGTGGCGGTCTTGCCGGGCGGGCGCTGGCTGGTCAGTTGCCGGGCGGCTTGCACGAAGGGCGGCAAGGACCGACAGCACGTGATGCTCGCCGCGTCGGATGACGAAGGCAGGACCTGGCGGCTGGCCATGGTCTATGTCGATCGGACCGGCGCGCCGGCGATTCGTTGCCGGACCAGCGCGGACGCCGGGCGCACCTGGCCCGAGGAATCGATGTTGACGTTGTATGAAAGCGTCCTGCCCGGCCAGACGGTGCGGAAGGACGGCATGGCCGACGCCTGGTCGGAGACGGGCAAGTTCTCCGTCGGCCTGCCGGCCACCGCGGCCCTGCCGAACGGCGACTTCCTGGTGGTGTATTACGCCGGGCCGAGCACGGATTGCACGAGCGTGGAATGGGCGCGGGTGAAAATGTGAAGCGTGAGGCGAGCGACATGATTGTTGATTCATTGGGAACCCAACGGGTGCTGTCGGAGGCGCAGATCGCGCAGATCCGCGAAGCGGCGCTGGACCACATCGCGCGGCACGGGTTTGTCGTGCAGCATGAGGCATTGCTGGCCAAGGCTCGAGTCCGGGGTGCGCGGGTGGACTCGGCTTCGGGCCGGGTGCGCCTGCCGCGCGCCCTGGTGGCCGAATTGATGGCCATGGCGCCGAGCCGTTACCGGGTCGGCAACATCCTGGGCGAAACCTGGGAAGTCGGCGGCGGCGCCCAATACGGCGCGGCCATTGTCACCGACCCGTGGATCATCGATTACCAGACCGGCGAACCCCGCCGACCCTGCCTGGAGGATGTGCGGCGGCACACGATCATCGCCGAACAACTCGAACCGGTCATCGGCATCAGCCGCATGGATTACCCCGTCACCGACGATCCGGGGCCGGCCTCGAGCCTGCGCGCGCTGGAGATCCACCTGCTGAACCATACGCGCCACTACCATGTCATGGCCGCCAGTCTCGAGAGTTTCGACGAGTGGCTGGACATCGTGAAGATCCTGGCGCGCGGCGGCGCGACCGGGCACCTGATCACGGTTGCCGTGGCCGTCGGGTCACCGCTGGTCCTGAACGAGATCAACTGCGAATTGCTGATGCGCGCGGTGGCTGAGGGCTTCGTGATCCAGCCGACGATCTGCCCGATGGCCGGCTCGACGTCGCCCTATTCGCTGGCTGGCACGCTGCTGCAGTCCCATATCGAGATGTTGATGCTCGCGACCGTGACCCAGTTCCTGCGCCCCGGCCATCCGGTCATCTACGGGACCGGCTTGTCGGTGACCGACCTGCAGAGCGGAGCGGACCTCTACTACACGATGGACAAGGTGCTGTGGAAGACGGCCGCGGTGCAACTGGGTGCAGCCGAGCACATGCCGACCTGGGCGGAGTGCGGGGGAACCCTGACGCACCGGTACGATCCGCAGGCCGGCGCCGAAGGGATGCTGTTCATGCAGGCGGCGCACGCCTCGGGGGCGGACCTGATCTCCGGGTTCGGCTCCTGCCACAACGCGATGGGCATGTCCGCCGAGATGATGGTGATGCAGCAGGCCTGGCTGCGGGCAGCCCGGCATCTCACCCGCGGCATTCGGACGGATGAGCTACGTTTGGCGACCGCCAACCTCGAGCGGGTTGGTTCCGGCGGCCAGTTTCTGGACGACGATCTGACGGTTGAACTCATGCGGTCGGACGAATTCTTCCGGGACGACGTGTTCGATCTCAGCGGCGGGCATGGCGACAGCCCGCCGATGTTGGCGCGGGCGCACGACCGTGTCGAGCAACTGGTAGCCGGCTACGAGTCGCGCGTGCCGGGGGACATTCAGGATAATCTGCGGTGTCATTTCCATGACCGGTACAGGAGGCTTGCATCATGAGTACGGGATTCGGCACGCAGACGCAGGAACTGTATCGTCGCGCCAAGGAACGCATTCCCGGCGGCACGCAACTATTGAGCAAGCGCCCGGAGATGCTGGCCCCCGGGCAGTGGCCCGCCTACTTCCGCGAAGCCCGCGGCTGCGAGACCTGGGACCTCGACGGCCGTCACTACTATGATTTCTCGACGAATGGCATCGGCGCTTGTCTGCTCGGCTTTCGCGATCCCGACGTGACGCGCGCGGTGCAGCGGCGGGTCGCGCTCGGCAGCATGTGCACGCTGAACCCGCCGGAGGAAGTCGAACTTGCCGAGCTGCTGTGCGAGATTCATCCGTGGGCCGAGCAGGCCCGGTTCGCGCGCTGCGGCGGCGAAGCGTGCGCCATGGCGGTGCGCATCGCGCGCGCCACGACCGACCGTTCCGTCGTGGCCATCTGCGGGTATCACGGGTGGCAGGATTGGTATCTGGCGGCGAACCTCGGCGAAAACGACGCGCTGCGCGGGCACTTGCTGCCTGGCCTCAGCCCGCTCGGCGTCCCGCGGGAATTGCGCGGAACGGCCGCGACTTTCGCGATGAACGATCGCGCGACCTTCCAGGCGGTGCTGGACCGGTGCGGCGATAAACTGGCGGCCGTAATCATGGAGCCCTGCCGCTCACAGGATCCCGACCCCGGATTCCTGGAATTCGTTCGTGATGGTGCCCACCGGGTCGGGGCGCTGCTGATTATTGACGAGATCACCATCGGCTTCCGGCTGCACCGCGGCGGGGCGCACCTGAAGTTCGGCGTGGCGCCTGATCTTGCGGTGTTTGCCAAGGCGCTGGGCAACGGCCATCCCATGGCGGCCGTGATCGGCACCCGCGCCGCCATGGCGGGTGCCCATGACTCGTTCATCAGCAGCACCTACTGGACGGAGAGCGTGGGCCCCGTGGCGGCGCTGGCGACGCTCCGCAAGATGCAGGAGGTGGATGTGCCGGCCCATGTGGCCCGCGTGGGCTCGCGGGTGCAGGTGTTCTGGGAAGAGAGCGGCCGGCGTCATGGCCTGCCCGTGCATACCGGCGGCTATCCCTGCCTGGCGCACTTCCGTTTCGATCACGAGAAGGCGGACGTGTTGCGGACCCTGTACACCCAGCAGATGCTCGGTCGCGGTTTCCTGGCTGGAACGGGCCTTTATCCGACGCTGGCGCATACCGACGCCATCGTGGAGCAATACGGCGAAGCCGTTGACGGTGTGTTCAAGGAGATCGCCGGTCTGTTGGCGGCCGGCGGGGATGCGGCCAGGCATTTGCGCGGTCCCGTTGCCCATAGCGGCTTCCGGCGGCTGGCGGGGTAAGGGAAAAAAGAAACGCGAGACGTGAGGCGTGAAACGATGCAAAATGAAACTCAAAAGCAAAGTGATGCAGGTGGTCGGCGGCGGCGGGTTGTTTGGCCGTCAGATCGTGCCGGCGCAGTGCATGCCGGGGCATAAGCGGCAATGAATGGACCAAACTACAGCAACTCGGAGACAGGAACGGAGAAGCACGCTATGACAACGACACGACCGCGTTCGACAAAGATCAGACCCGCCGCCATGGCCAAAGGGACCTATCATCCCGATCCCTACAAAGTGGACTTAACCAAGTACCCAGCCATCAAGACCGCCGTCCTGCCCGGGCCGCAGTCCAATGAATGGCATGCCCGGTGTACACGGCATTTTAAGGGACTCAGCAGCCAGGTGAAACTGTTCCCCGTGGCATTCGAGTCCGGCAGCGGCTGCACGCTACGCGACGTCGACGGCAACAACTACATCGATTTCTCGTCGGGGATCTACGTCACGACGCTCGGTCACTGCCATCCCAAGATCACGGAAGCGGTACAGAAGTACGCCGGCCAGTTGATGAACTGCCATGATTTCACGACCAAGATCAAAACCCTGCTATGCGAAAAACTCGCTCAGGTCCTGCCCGAGGACCTGAAGGGATTCCAGTTCTACGACTGCGGCACTGCTGCGGTGGAGGCGGGCATGCGTGTACTGCGGGCCGGCACCGGGAAACACGAACTGCTCTCCTGCTTCTACGATTTCCACGGCAAGACCTACGGCGCCGTCTCGCTGGCCGAGATCCGGTCGCCGGTCTACGGCGCCACGCGCGCGCCGGGTATGCACCTGCTCCCCCGACCCAACCCGTACAGGCCGCACTGGGCGAAGCCGGATGGCATGATCGATACGGATAAGTACATCGCGTTCTATGCCGAATACCTGGACCGCGCCACCGTCAATGCCGTGGCCGGCTTCGTCCTGGAGCCGATCCAGGGCTGGGGCGGCTCGGTGATCCCGCCGGATGATTTCTTCCCGAAACTGCGCAAACTGTGCGACGACCGCAAGATCCTGCTGATGGCCGACGAAGTCCTCACCAGTTGGGGGCGCACGGGCAAATGGCTCTGCATGGAGCACTGGGGGGTGTTGCCGGATGTCGTGTCGATCGGCAAGGGCTTCGGCAATGGATTCCCGGTCACCTGCGTGGCCGTGCGGGAATCGCTCAAGGAGAAGTTCGAAGCCATCAGCGCCTCCAGCAGCTATGGCGGCAACCCGATGGCCTGCGCCGCCGCACTGGCCTCGACCGAGGTCATTGAGGAGGAAGGCCTGCTCGCCCACGCGCAACACCTCGGCGAATTGTTTGGGAAACGCATGGCGGACTGGGAGAAGAAGTTCGCCATCGTCGGTAACACGCGCGTCAAAGGCTGCCTGATGGGGGTTGAATTGGTCAAGGACAAGGCCACCAAGGAGCCCTTCGACGAAGCCGGCAAGCGCGTCTATCAGCGTGCGTTTGCCAAGGGCCTGGCCTGGATCCCGGCCGGGCATATCCTGCGGATGAGCCCGCCGATCGTGATGCCGGACGACGTAGCTCACAAGGCGATGGACATCATCGAGGAATCTATTGGCGAAGTGCAGAAGGAACTCGGGTACGGGGGTCGCTAACCACCCGGCACACAGCGGTCTGACGTTCTTGAAGAGGAGACCTTTCCCATGACATTGCATGCCGGTGCTGCCGTTCGGGACATCAGTCCTGCCAAACCCATGGCGCTGTATGGATACCCGCACGTGGAGCGGGTTTCCACGGGCATCCATGACCCCTTACTGACTTCGGTGTTGTGGCTGGAACATGCCGGCTCGCGGTTGGCCATGGTGGCGCTGGATCTGCTGATGTTGGAACCTCCGATGGCCCGGGCGATCCGACGGCGGGTGGCTGCTAAGTTGGAAATCCCGGAAGCTGGCGTTTTCATCAGTTGCACGCATACCCATTCCGGGCCTGTGACCACACGGCCTCTGGGGTGGCAGAACGATCCGACGATCCCTCCCCCCGATCCGGAGTATCTGGCCTGGGTGGGCGACCAGGTGGTCGCCGCCGCCGAAACCGCGGCCGCCAATGCCGTCCCGGCAGAGTTGGCCTGGACAAGCGCCGATGCCACCGGCGTCGGCGGGAACCGTCTGCAGGCTGACGGTGTGACCGATTCGGAATGCGGCATCCTGGCGGTGCGCTCGACCACCGGACAAAAGACCTGGCTGGCCGTTGCGCTGGTCTATGGCATGCACCCAACGGTGCTGCATGAGGATTCCACGCTGGTTTCCTCGGACTTTCCGCACTATGCCCGGCAACACCTGCGCGAGAACCTGGGTGAGGGCGTGACCGTTCTCTTTCATACGGCCCCCTGTGGAAACCAAAGTCCCCGGCATTTCGTCAATGGTCAGACGTTTGCGGAAGCCGAACGTCTCGGTCGCCAGTTGGGGACTGCCGCCACCGCGGCGCTCCGCGGTATCCGCGACAATGACTGGTGTGCGTCACCGCGTCTTGACGCCGCATTGGCGCCGGTGGTATTACCTCTTCGTCAACTGTACCCCCTGTCCGCCGCTCATGCCCTTCTGGACGAATACCGGAGTACGTATGCACGCCTGCAGAGAGAAGGCGCACCCCGCCCGGATATCCGGACCGCAGAGTGCGCGGTCTTCGGCGCCGAAGGCGCCGTCGCCCTGGCCGAGGCGGAGGCCTGCGGCGACATTGAACAACTGCTTGTCCGGTACGCGCCGCTTGAGGTTCAGGGCCTCTGCATCGGGAAAGCAATGGTGATCGGCCTGCCCGGCGAGTGTTTCACGGAGTATGCACTGACCATCAAGCGGGGCGCCGCCACGCGGACTTTTGTCGTCAGTCTCGTGAACGGGGATCTCCAGGGATATGTGGTAACGCCCGAAGCGTCTGCGGCGGGCGGGTATGAGGCGACCAACGCCCTGTTCGCGCCCGAGTCGGGCGGAATACTGGTCAGGACGGCCTTGGCGATGGCCGCACGGCTTGCGGGCTGATACGGGTGAATGGACTTGGTTAGGAAGGCGATAGAACCATGAAGACAGTAAAGTTTGGAGTCATCGGATGCGGACTGATGGGCCGGGAATTCGGCAGCGCTTCGGCGCGCTGGTTTCATCTGCAAGGCATGACCGCCCGCCCGGAAATCGTGGCCGTTTGCGATACGAAGGCTGAACTGACGCAGTGGTTCACCGATAACCTGCCGACCGTCAAGCAGGCGACCTCCGATTACCGGGCGCTGCTGGCCAATCCCGAGGTGGAGGCCGTGTATGTTGCCGTTCCTCACAACCTGCACGCCGAGATCTACTGCGCGGCTATTGAGGCGGGCAAGAGCCTGATGGGGGAAAAGCCGTTCGGTATCGACAAGGCCGCCAATGAAACCATTGTGGCCTGCCTCGCCAGTCATCCGAATGTGTTTGTGCGGTGCAGTTCAGAATCGGTTTTTTTCCCCGCCATGCAGCGGATCGGGGCTATGCTGGAGGCCGCTGCGTTCGGGCGGATTATCGAAGTCAACAGCGGCTTTCTGCACTCCAGCGACATGGACGTGAACAAGCCGATCAATTGGAAGCGCATGCTGGCCTTCAACGGCGAATACGGCGCCATGGGCGACCTTGGCATGCACGCTTGTCACATGCCCTTCCGGGCCGGGTGGTTTCCCAGGGATGTGCGCGCCGTGCTCTCGAAAATCGTGCCCCAGCGTCCCGACGGCAAGGGTGGCCTGGCACCCTGCGAAACCTGGGATAATGCCACGTTGCTATGCACCGCCGCCGGGACGGACGGGGCCCCGTTCCCACTGACGATCAAGACCCAGCGTATCGCGCCTGGTCACAAGAACACGTGGTATCTGGAGATACTGGGCACAAAGGCCTCGGCACGTTGGAGCAGCAAGCAGATTAACACGGTCGAAGTGCTGGAATACACCGGCGGCGAGCAGGCGTGGCAGGTTATTGACATGGGTCACGAAATGGCATTCAAGTCCATTACCGGCGGGATTTTCGAGGCCGGATTTTCCGATTCCATCCTGCAGATGTGGGCGGCGTTCCTGCATGAAATGGTGCAGGGCAAGCCGATCTCCCGGTTCGCAGGCTGCGTCACGCCGGCGGAAACGGCGTTCAGTCACCGCCTGTTCACGGCGGCGCTCAAGAGCCAGGCCAACGGGACAACGGAGAGAGTAGTTCCATGATTCTTGCAATTGATCTAGGGTCAACATCGTTCAAGGCCGCGATCTTCGATCGCCGGCTGCGGCAGATCAGCGTCGGCAGTTACCGGCTGGCCCATCGCTTCGGCGCCGGGCAGAAGGTTGAGATCGATGTCGACGCCGTGCATGCGGCGCTGCGCGGCGCCCTGGCGCAAGCCCGTGCCGCCGATCACGATATCCGGGTGGTTGCCCTGACCAGTCAGGCCCAGACATTCACACTGGTTGATGCGGCCGGTCGGTCACGCATGCCGTTCATCTCGTGGCAGGACGGCCGCGCGACGTCGGCCGCAGCGGAACTGCAGAAGAAACTTGGAAACGCCTTCGGTGTTCACTCCAGTTTCGGCCGATTGTTGCCCGCTTTGTTCATCGCCAAGGTGCGTCACGTGCGGCCCGAGACTTGGCTGATGCCCTTGCAACTGCCCTCGTATGTGTTGCGGCTGTGGACCGGCGCATCGGTGACCGATACCAATCTCGCCGCCATGAGCGGCCTGTACTCGTTACCCTTGCAGGGGTGGTGGCCGGCCGCAGTACGCGCCTGCGGTCTGCGCGAACAACAGTTGCCCCGGCTGATTCCGGTCGGCGAGATCGCTGCCGAGACCACCACAGCGGCACGACGATTCGGGTTGCCCCGCGGCATTCCTGTCGTGCTGGCGGGTAACGACCAGACGGCGGGAGGGTACGCCGCCCGGCTGGAAACCCGTGACGCCCTGTTGATCACCATCGGCACGGCGCAAGTGGCCTATACTTGCTGCAAACGCATGCCGTCGCCGCGGGAAGGCATGATTCGCGGCCCCTATCCTGGAGGGATCTTCTACCGCATGGCTGCCGACGGCTGCGGCGGCAACATCGTCAACTGGGCACAGACCGTTCTCGCCGGCTGCGCGGATGACGACGGCTTTTTCAAAGCGGCGGCACGGGCCCCGCGCGGATGCCACGGCCTGGTGTTCGATGCGTCGCTCGACCAGGCGTCCGGTAGTTGGAGGAATCTGGGCCTTCATCACACCGAAGCCGATTTGACGCGCTCCATCTTGGAAAACCTGGGCGGTCGCATGGCCGGTATGGTTCGTGAGTTGGGCGTCAATGTGAAAAAAACGCAAGCCCTGGTTGCAGGCGGCGGCAGCTTGCGGCCCCTCTGGCGGCAGATTGTCTCCGAAACGCTGGGGGCAAGACTCGTGCCGACCGATGGCCGCCCCCTGCGGGGTGCGGCCCGCATGGCGGCTCCACATTGGCGAACATGAACGTCCAGAACATTCATAAGGAGACGGCATTGTGACCAAACGCGAAATCATCAGGAAAGTCTGCGAGGACCCCGGTTTGATCGATTGCCACACCCACCTCGGCATGGATGTGGGATATTGAAAAGGAGACCTATGAACATTCTCAATGCCTTCTCTCTTCGGGATAAAGTCGCTCTGATCACGGGCGGCGCAGGCCTGTACGGCCGTCAGATCGTGCAGGCGCTGGCCGAGGCCGGGGCGTTGACCTACATCGCCTCCCGCAATCTCGAGGCGCTGGAGAAACTGGCGGCGGAACATCGGGCGCTGGGCCATAACGTACGCGCTCTGCGGATGGATCAGACCGATGAGACCTCCATCTTCGCGGTTCGTGACACGATCGTGAAGGAGAGCGGCAAACTGCACATTCTCGTCAACAATGCCGTGGCTCGACCGGTGAAGAAGGGCTATTTCGATGACGCGGCAGCAATCGACGAGAGCATGCGGGTGAACGGCACGGGGCTGATCCTGGTGACGCGCGCCCTCGGCGAGGTGATGGCTGATGGCGGCTCGATCATCAATATCGGCTCGATGATGGGGCTGGTCGGCGTCGAGCCGTTGAACTATCGCGGCACCGACATGAACGGCTGGTATCCGGACTATTTTTTCCACAAGGGAGGGATGGCGAACCTGACCCGGTTCCTGGCCAGCTACTATGGTTCGCGCGGAATCCGCTGTAACTGCGTCCACCCGGGCGGGCTGCGGTCGGAAAGCCAGCCGGAAGCGTTTGTGAAAAACTACTGCGAACGCACCTGCCTCGGGCGGCTGGCCAACGACACCGACCTGATGGGGATCGTCGTGTTCCTGGCCGCTGATGCATCGGTGTACGTGACCGGCACGAATATCCCGGTCGATGGCGGGTATACGGCGAAGTGAAACGTAAAACGTGAGGTGTGAGGATGGAGAAAATACGGTTTGCTGAGTATAACCTCTCCCGGCTGATGCTGGGCACCGTCCAGTTCGGCTTGCCGTACGGCGTGGCCAATCGGGCCGGACAACCCGACTACGACGAGGTCCTGGCGATTGTCGCCACTGCGGTCGACGGCGGAGTGAACGCCTTCGACACGGGGGCCTCTTACGGCAGCAGCGAGGAGGTCCTCGGCCGGGTGCTGCATGAACTGGGCGTGGCAGATCGCGTGGTGGTGATCACCAAGATCCGGGCATTGACCCCCGGCGAAAGCGCGGATGCCGCGGCGGCGGCGCGGGCCATTGAAGAATCGGTGGCAAATTCACGCCGTCGGCTCCGGCTCGACTGCCTGCCGGTGGTGCTGTTTCACCGCGAGGCCGATGCCGTCCACCTGGACGTGCTCGAGCGGCTCAAGGCGCGGGGTTGGCTGCGGCAGGCCGGCGTGTCCTGCGACAATGTTCCCGGCCCGGCGGCGCGGTTCGCCGGCGAACCGGCGGTCAGCGCCCTGCAAATCCCGGCGAATATCCTGGACCGGCGCCACCTGCGGGCCGGTTCCTTCACCGCGGCGGCTGCGCGTGGTGTGGCCGTGTTTGTGCGGAGCGTCTATCTGCAGGGCTTGCTGCTGATGCCCGAGAATGAGATTCCACCGGCGCTGCAAGCGGTTGTGCCGGCACGGCGCGCGCTGACGGCAGTCGCCGCCTCCGCCGGGATGACACTGGCCGAGCTGGCCGTCCGATACATGCTTGGGCAGACGGGTGTCACCAGCGTCATTACCGGTGTCGAGACCGTTGCCCAGGTGCGCGAAAACATCGCCCTTTTCAGCCGGAGCCCGCTGACAACGGACCTGCTTGCGGCGGTGGACGCCGTGGTGCCTGACCTTCCCGATGCCCTCCTGACCCCGTTCCTGTGGCCGACACTGTCGATCAAAGGAGAGCAGAAGAATGATCCATAAGAACTGTGTTGTGGACTTCTCCGCGTTTCACATCCACTGCACGCCGGCGCATCTGTTTAAGCGCCGGTTCTATAATGACCAGGGCGAGGAGGTCTATGAAGTCTAATGACTGCGGCCACTCCATGGAGGAGGTTGCGGACCGCGAGAAGATACGGGCGTTGCCCTGGGGTCTGCTGCAGGGGATGCTGAACAGCGTGTTCGCGGTCTGGACCTTTGGCGGAACGGTATTCCTGCTCTTTCTCGGGGAACTGGGGTTGCCGAAGGATCGCATCGGCATCGCGCTTGCGCTCTTCCCGTTCTGTCAACTCGTGGCGCTGGGGTTCGCGCCCGTGGCGGCGCGCTGGGGACGCAAGCGAACCTTCCTCGCCGGCTACGGCGGACGCAAGGTGGTCATGGCGGGGTTGCTGGTGTTGCCCTGGTTGATGGCGCACACCAGTCGCACCGCCGGTGAGGCGTATCTGTTCGTTGTCATCGGTGTGTTTGCCATGCTGCGGGCGCTCGCGGAGACCGCCTATTACCCGTGGACCCAGGAGTTCACTCCGAATCGGCTGCGGGGCCAGTTCGCGGGCTGGAGTACCGTCACGGGCTTGCTGGCTTCGATTGTGGCGGCGGCGGTGGCCGGCCTGGTGATCGGGCATGGGGCCGGCCTGCACCGCTACCTTGGTTTGATCGGGGCCGGGTGCGTGCTGGGTCTGCTCGGCATGGCGGCCATGACGCGCGTGCCGGGCGGCAAGCCGTTGCGCGACGCGACGGACTCGATCTCCCACACTCGGAACATGCTCGCGGCACTGCGCGACCGCAATTTCTTGCGCTATCTGGGCGGGTTCGGCGCGGCCACCCTGGGAACCGGCCTGTTTCTCAGCTTCCTGCCGATGTTCGTGAAGGAAAAGCTTGGCGTGACTTCCGGCATGGTGGTGACGCTGGACATTGCGGTCATGGCCGGTGGCGCCCTGGCAAGCCTGGTCCTGGGCTGGGTGGCCGACCGCGTCGGCAGCCGCCCGGTGTTGATGCCGTCCATGTTGGTGAGCCTGCTGATCCCGGTCGTGTGGTTGATCGTGCCCCGGCAGACCGGGCACGCCGTGGGGTGGTGTGCCGTGCTGTATTTCCTCCAGGGCGTGGCGAACGTCGGGGCGCTGATCGCCGCGGGCCGGCTGCTGTTCAACCGGGTGATTCCCCGGAAAACGAGCACGGCCTACACGGCAATCTACTATGCCTGGATGGGGATCACCGCCGGACTGGCCCCGCTGGTGGCAGGTCGGTTGCTGGCGGCCACGGCCGGCTGGCAGACCCGGCTGGGCGCGCTGCCGGTGGATGGATACGCGCTCCTTTTCCTGCTGGCCCTGATGTTCCTGGCGTTCGGCTGGTGGTGTTACGGGCGGGTCAAGCCGGATGATGTCCACACCACGCGCACCGTGCTGGCGCGCATGGTGAACGGGATGTGGGGCTGGCGACCATGGTAGACAATTCAAAGGAGACAACAATGCAAGCAATGAACAATCTGACGATTTCGGAACCGGTGGTCGTGGGGTGCTCCCGGCCGCATGAGACGCGCTGGGGGCATTTCCAATTTCCCAGCCTTTGCCGGCTGCCCGGCGGCGCGCTGATGGCGACGATCAGTGACGCCGAAGATGCCACCTGTGGCTATGGCCAGCCGCTGCGCCGGTATGTGTCGGTGGACAACGGTCACACTTGCCAAGCCGACCCGCAGGCTTCGCCGGGCGCCGGACCGCATGCCAGTTGCGCCGAAGGCTTCGACGGCGAATACCTGATCCTGTCGGCGTCGGCGACCTTTGATCTCGCGAAGGCCGGGTTGCAGCTTCCACCAGCCGCCGGCAAGGCGTTTGCCTATCAGGATTTCCATT
>CAZWQJ010000090.1:0-16220 GCA_964635825.1 uncultured Victivallales bacterium
AGAGTCATCGCGCGGCGGCGGCGGTGTTGTTCGAGCGGCAGGCGGCGGCGGGGCGGTGGCCGCTGACGCGTTACGGGCTCTGACGCGCAGCGGGCTGCTCGCAGCGGGTGGGGTGATGGACGCAGGCGCTCACTCACGCACGCACGCACGCGCGGACGGTGGAGCGCGTTTGGTGGGAAAACGGATGTGCCGGTCACCCCGGCTGCGGCGTTGTCGCTGGACGGGGCATACCAGGAGTATTGCCCCGTCCGCTCCGCCTGGCATCCGGGGCAACCGGCGCATCCTTTTTCCCATCCCCTCGCGGCTCGGGGCAGGCAAACGCGCTCCACGGTTGCCCAATCCAGGCAACGCGGCGTTGCCTGGATTGAAGTGAAGAGAGGGGGAGGCGCGGGGCGCGCGGAGGATGGGGATCCCGCACACGGTGCGGGTACTACAGGGGGGGCGGGCGGGTGACGCACGCGCGGACGGTGGAGCGCGTTTGGTGCGAATGGGGCGGGCGTGCCCGCCCGCGGAGCAGCCGGGCCACCCGGGTGGGAATCTTGGTGACCACGGAGTCATCGGCCTTAGCCTGGTTTTCGGTGTTGTCAGTTGCGTGGGGTATGGCGGGGCGATAGGATGGGCATCCACGGGATGAGCTTAACAGCAGGGGTGATTATGAAGATCAAGAATCTGGGTCTGTGGCTGATGGTGGCGGTGGCGGGGATGGTGGTGGGATGCGCGTCGGGGCCCGATGCGGGCAAGAAGCCATTGCGGGTGGGGACGTCACCGGATTACCCGCCGATTACGTATGCGGATGGGGGCCAGTTGCTTGGCGCGGCGATCGACGAAGCGGAGATGGCGGGGGCGTGGCTGGGGCGGCCGGTGGAGATGGTTCGGCTGCCGTTTGGCGAACTGATCGACAAGCTCAACGCGCGCGAGATCGACGTGATCATGAGCGGGATGACGGCGACGGCGGAGCGTCGGAAGCAGGTGGCGTTTGCGAATTCTTATCTGACGGTGACGCTGACGGGGGTGTGCCGGGCCGCGGATGCGGAGACGTATAAGAACGATCTGGATGTCAAGAAGGCGGCAGTGAAGGTGGGGGCGCAGGCGGATACGACGGCGGCGCATTTCATGCGCACGTACTGCTTTGGGGCGACGGCGAAGACGGTGGTGGATCCGTACGCGGCGCCGGGGAAGCTGCTGGCGGGCGAGCTCGATTTGTATCTGACGGACTCGCCGGCGGCGGACTGGATTGCGGGAGCGAACGAGGGTGAACTGGTGGCGCTCGACGTGGTGCTGATGAGTCAGGATCTGGCCTGGGCGGTGCGCAAGAACGACCACGGGCTGCTGCGCGAATTCAATGCGATGGCGAAAGCGTGGCGGAAGAATGGGGCCTTGGAAGCGGTGCTGAACCGGTGGGTTCCGGGCGAGTTGGGCGATGCGGAAGCGAAGGCGAAGGCGGCCGGGTTGGGGCAGAGCGTGCTGATGCTCGGGCTGAAGGCCAGCGACGCCGCGGCGGGCCAGATGGCCAAGGTCTATGTGGACGGCAAGCTGGAGCGCGAATGGAACCTGCAGAATCGCGTCTGGCTGGCGGTGTACCTGGCACCGGGGGAGCACGCGGTGAAGGTGCAGGCGGATGGCTACGCGGATGCGGAGAAGACGGTGTCGCTGCCGGCCGGCCGCGGTTCGTGGGTGACGATGAAGTTGAGTCCGGCGGGGAAGTGAGCGGCCTGTTAAAAAGAGCGGCCGACACGGAGGTCGGCCCTCCATGGCGGAATCCACGGCCAGATTGAATCCTTCGCGCGAGCGTGTGCCCGGTATCCATCGGTCTCGCCTCGCGCTGCTGGCCTCGGCCTCGGAGAGGCCGGGCCGACGGTAGGGCGGGGCTCTCCGAGCCCCAGCCCCTGATCTGCAATGGCGCTGCAAGAAGTCCACTGGTGGCTACTTCTACCATGACAGGCCGCGGCTGGGGCCTTCGTGGTGAATGCCGCGCTCAGGTCGGGGTGCGGAAGGTGTCGTAGACGGCTTCGGCGATGAGAAGGTGGCCGGTGGGGTTGGGGTGGATGAAGTCGCCGAGGAAGGGTGCGGTGCCGGTGTGGGCGATGACGTCCTGGAAGCGCTGATGGGTGCGCACGAGGCGGGTGCGGTATTTTTCGGCGAGGCGGTGCAGGGCGGCGTGGAACGGGGGTAGCAGCGCTGCGATCTGCTGCTGGCGCGGGTCGGCAGGCACCCCGCGCATGACCAGGAACGATTCGCAGAGGATCAGGCGGCAGTCCGGCAGGGCCCGCCGCGTTTCCGCCAGGATCCCATCGAGATCCCGTTCGTAGGCGTCGGGGGTGACGGACTCCACACCTTCGGTGACGTTGCTGGTGATGTCATTGACGCCGATCATGATGCTGAGCCAATCCGGGCGGAGCTGCAGGACGTCGCGATCCCAGCGGTTCATGAGGCCGGAGCGCGGGATGTGGGCGAGGCCGGAGCGGACGCGGTCGCCATTGATGCCGCGGTTGTGGATGACGAGACGCTTCTGCGGTTCGCGGATGGCGAGCAGGTCGGCGACGAACTTCACATAGCCGGCGCCGAGCGGGCCGGCGTCCTCGCGTCGGCGGCAGTCGGTGATGCTATCGCCGATGAAGACGAGGGTTTGGTTGGGTTGGAGGTCGGTGGTCATGGGGAGACAACAGGCAACGTTCAACATGCAACATGCAACATCCAACATCCAACGCTGAACGCTGAACGCTGAACGCTGAACGCTCAACGCTCAACGCTCAACGCTCAACGCTCAACGCTCAACGCTCAACGCTCAACATCGAACATCGAACATCGAACATCGAACATCGAACGCTTAGAGGGGGAGGGAGCCGGGGGAAGGGAGCCAGCCGCGGGTCATGGTATCGCTGAGGACGAAGGCGAAGAGGATGAGGAGCCAGATGAAGCCGGCGCCGGCGAAGACCCAGATGAGGCGGCCGCTGTAGCGGACGTGCATGAAGTAGAGGAGGACGAGGGTGGCCTTGGTGACGGCGATGCTGACGGCGACGAAGGTATTGAGGAAGCCGAGGTCGAGGTAGGCGACGCCGACAGTGATGGCGGTGAGGACCATGAGGGCGCCGAAGATGGTGAAGTAGATTTTGAGGGGGACGATGTGGTGGTTCATAAGGGGGAAGAAGGGTTCAGGTGTCGGGTTTCAGGTTTCAGGGGGGAAGAGAGGAACCGCTGATGAACGCGGATGGACGCTGATGGGATGTGGCGGGAAACGTGCCCGCACAGCATCCATCGCGTCCCTCCACCAAAATCAACATGTGAATCCGCGTTCATCAGCGTCCATCTGCGGTTCCTGAAACCTGAAACCTGAAACCGTCTGCCTCCTCAGTGATGGCGTCCGATCAAGTAGAGGAGCGGGAACAAGAAGATCCAGACGATATCGACGAAATGCCAGTAGAGGCCGAACATTTCGACGGGGGTGTAGTAGTCGGCGGAGAAGCGTTTGCGGGCGGTGAGGACGAGGAGCCAGACGATGAGGCCAGCGCCGATGACCATGTGGATGGCGTGGAGGCCGGTCATGAGGAAGTAGAAGCCGTAGAAGAGTTGGACGGGGCCGTTGTTATCGCCGGGCCAGACGAAGTGGGCGCCGGGGACGAGGTGGTCATGGAACTTATGGCTGTACTCGACGACCTTGACGCCGAGGAAGGTGCCGCCGAGCAGGAGGGTGAAGAGCAGGTATTTGACGATGCCGCGCTGGCGGCCTTCCTGGGCGGCGTGGACGGCGAGGGCCATGGTGAGGCTGCTCAGGATGAGGACGATGGTGTTGAAGCCGCCGAGGGTGATATCGAGGCGGGCGCTGCCGGCGACGAAGGCCGCGGGGTACTGGGTGCGGTAGACGATATAGCCGAGGAAGAGACCGCCGAACATCATGACTTCGGTGATGAGCAGGGTCCACATGCCGAGGCGGGCGGAGTCGTACTGCTGCTCCATCGAATCGAAATGGTGGGCGAGAGGACCGTGAGACTCAGCCATGGTGATGCTCTCCGTTGCCGTAGGCGTAGGCTTCCTCGGTGACGACGGGAGTCGACTCGAAGTTGTGGGGCGGGGGCGGGGACGCGATCTGCCACTCGAGACCCTTGGCGCCCCAGGGGTTGGCGGGTGCGGGCTTGCCTTTGAAGAGCGACCAGGTGAAGTAGATCATGGGGATGAGGTAGCCGACGCCGAGGACGGAAGCGCCTGCGGAGGAGAGGACGTTGAGCATCTGCCATTCCTCGGGGTAGGCATAGTAGCGGCGGGGCATGCCCAGGTAGCCGAGGAGGAACTGGGGGAAGAAGGTGAGGTTGAAGCCGATGAAGATGACGATGGCGGCGAATTTGCCCCAGAATTCCGGGTAGAGTTTTCCGGTCATTTTTGGCCACCAGAAATGGAGTCCGCCGAGGTAGCCCATGAGGACGCCGCCGACCATGATGTAGTGGAAGTGGGCGACGACGAAGTAGGTGTCGTGGAGGTGGACATCGACGGCGAGGTTGGCGAGGAAGAGCCCGGTGAGGCCGCCGATGAGGAAGAGGCCGATGAAGCCCATGGCATAGACCATGGGTGTGGACCAGTCGACGGAGGACTTGTACATGGTGGCGGTCCAATTGAAGACCTTGACGGCGGAGGGGACGGCGACGATGAAGCTGAGGAAGGAGAAGACCATGCCGGCGTAGGGGGACTGGGTGCTGAGGAAGAGGTGGTGGCCCCAGACGAAGAAGCCGATGACGGCGATGGCGATGCTGGAGCCGGCGACGAACGAGTAGCCGAAGATGCGGCGGCGGCAGAAGGCGGAGATGAGTTCGCTCATGACGCCCATGCTGGGGAGGATCATGATGTAGACGGCGGGGTGGGAATAGAACCAGAAGAGGTGCTGGAAGAGGACGGGGTCGCCGCCGATGGCGGGGTCGAAGATGCCGATGCCGGTGGCGCGCTCGATGGCGATCATGGCGATGGAGATGGCCAGAATGGGAGTGGCGAGGACCATGATGACGCTGGTGGCGTACATGGCCCAGATGAAGAGGGGCATGCGCATCCAGGTCATGCCAGGGGCGCGCAACTTGTGGGTGGTGACGAGGAAATTGAGGCCGGTGAGGATGGAGGAGAAGCCGGTGATAAAGACGCCGACGGCGGCGGTGATGACGTCGGTATTGGCGTAGGTGCTGCTGTAGGGGGTGTAGAAGGTCCAGCCGGTGTCGAGGCCGCCGGTGATGGCGACGTACATGGTGATGCTGCCGCCGATCATGTAGATGTACCAGCTGAGCAGGTTGAGGCGTGGGAAGGCGACGTCCTTGGCGCCGAGCATGATGGGCAGGAGGAAATTGCCGAGGACGCCGGGTACGGATGGGACGAGGAAGAAGAAGATCATCACCACGCCGTGCATGGTGAAGAGCTTGTTGTAGGTTTCGGCGGTGACGAGGTTGCCGGCGGGGGTGGCGAGTTCCAGGCGGAAGAGGACGGCCATGAGGCCGCCGATGAAGAAGAACATGGTGACGCCGAGGAGATAGAGGAGGCCGATGCGCTTGTGGTCGACGGTGAGGAGCCAGGACCGGATGGTGTAGCTCCAGTTCAGGTAATTGACGGGGGCGGCAGCGGCGGCATCCTGATCCTTCACGGCGTTCCTCCTGCGGCGGGCGCCGGCTTCAGCGACTTGATGTACGTGATGAGTTGGAGAATCTGGTCTTCGCTGAGCTGGCCGGCGAAGGTGGGCATGACAGGGCCGAAGCCGCGGACGAGTTTGGCCTGGGGCTTGAGGATGGATTCGCGGATGTAGGATTCATCGACCATGACTTCCTGGCCGTCGGCGAGGGTGACCTTGTGGCCGAAGACGCCGGCGAGCGCGGGCCCGAGTGCGCCGGTCTGGCCGCCATGGCAGGTGATGCAGGCCTTTTCCTTGAAGAGTTGGGCGCCGGCGTCGGCCATGGGGACGGGGGCACCGCCGGTGGTGGTTCCGGCGAGCCAATCTTCGTAGGCGGCGGGGGACATGACGATGACCTGGCCCTTCATGGCGCTGTGGTCGGTGCCGCAGTATTCGGCGCAAAAGAGGTGGTAGGTGCCTTCCTTGGTGGCCTCGAACCAGGTGGAGGAGTAGCGGCCGGGGACGACGTCCATTTTCACGCGGAAGGCGGGGATGTAGAAGCTATGGATGACGTCCTCGGAGGTCATGACCATGCGGAATTTCTGGCCGACGGGGATATGGAGCTGATTGATTTCGCGGCGGCCGTCGGGGTGTTGGATTTTCCACATCCACTGTTTGCCGACGGCATAGATGGGGGTGGTGTCCGGGGGGCGGTTCCAGATGCGGAGGAAGACGCGGGTGCCCCAGAAGAAGGTGAAGAGGGCGATGATGAGGGGGATGACGGACCAGAGGATTTCGAGGGTGAAGTTGCCTTCGATCTGGACGGGTTGTTCGTCGGCATGGCGGCGGCGATAGCGGACGGCGAAGGTGATGACGGTGGCGCTGATGGCGATGGTGAAGAAGGCGGTGAGGGCCACCAGGAAGATGTAGAGGGCGTCGATGTCGCCCGCCATGGTGGATGCATTGGGAGGGAAGAAGGAGAAGGACTTGTTCATGCGTGGGCTCCGGAGCGGGCGGCCCGGCGTTCGCGGTACAGTGCGCGGGTGCCGAACCCTGCGAGGGCAAGCACGGTGAGGGCGCCAGCGGCGCGCAGGGCGCGCATGATGGCCCACCCGTAGCGGCCGGTGACCGGATCGTAGTGGTAGCACCAGAGCAGGACCACATCGACCATGGAGCCGATGCGGCGCTGCGAGGCGTCAACCAGTCCGAGGCGCAGGTCGCGGCCGGAGTATTCGATGCCGTAGAAATACTTGGAGAGGCGTCCGTCGGGGGTGGCGACCATGATGCCGGAGGCGTGGGCGTACTGGTCGATGGCGGGGTCGTAGACGTAGTGGAAGCCGACGGCCTCGGTGAGTTGGCGGATGGGTTCGGCGTCGCCGGTGAGGAAGTGCCAGCCTTTGGCGGCGCCCGGGTGGCGGTACTCGGCCATGTAGGCTTTCTTCTTGGCGGTGGCGAGGGCGGGGGTCTCGCCGGGATCGAAGCTGACGGTAATGACGTCGTAGTCTTCGCCCATGCGGAGATTGACGACGTTGAGGGCTTTGACGAGGCCATTCAGGACCATGGTGCAGAGCATGGGGCACTCGTAATAGGCCATGACGAGGACGACGGGGCGCTTGCCGAAGTAATCCTGGAGGCGGACCTCGCGGCCGTCCTCATCGCGGAAGGGGAGGTCGAGGGGGATCTGGGCATCGAGTTTCTGGTCGATGCGGGCGCCGGTGAGGATGTTGGTGCCGACGGGTTGCTGGGCGTGGGCGCCGGGCGCGATAGAGAGGAGGATGAGGAAGACGGGGGCGGTGAACAGAAGGGAACGAAGGGAACGGAGTGAACGAAGGCGGGAGCTCGATAAGCCGGAGCCGCGCAGCGGCTCCGCTCCATGGGGATGGTGGTGAATGAGGGTGCGGGGGGTCATGGCGTGGAGGGGGCGTTGGTGGTGGCGGCGGGGGCGTTGGTGTCAGCCGCGGGCATGGCGGGCGCGGCCCAGGAGGGGAGGCCGTGCTGGGCGACGAGCTCCATGGCGCGGGCGACGGGGATCTGGGCGAGGGCCGATTCCTTGCTAATCCATGAGTGCGTGTTTAGCAGTGGCTCCTCGTAAGCGCGGAGCTGGGCGACGTCCTTGAGGGCATCGACGCGGAGTTGGGGCGTGGGGGGGACGGGGTTGTAGTCGCCGAGTGCGGAAGGGGCCGGGCGTTCCTTGTTGATGGCCTTGACGTCATGGACAAAGAGCCAGCGCATGAAGAGGAAGGAGAAGATGACGACGGCGGCGAGGATGGCTCCCCAGATGACGAGGAGGCGCACGTGGATGTCGCGGGTCTCGTAGCCGGGGGCCTTTTCGGGGGCGTGGTGGGAAGCATCAGCCATGGTGGCTATCCTCCATGTCGGCGCCGGCCAGTCGTGCAGGCAGGATGGGCGCGGCGGCGAGGGCGTGCGTGTAGGTGAAGATCCAGAGGCCGCCGATGCCGGCCATGGCGGCGAGTTCGGGGAGACCGAGGCGGAAGGCATCGGGCGAGAAGGCGGGTGCGACGATCCAGAGGAGGTCCATGAAGCGGACGATGAGGATATAGAGGGCGAGGCGGCCCATCTTGTTCAGGTTGCGCTTGGTGGCGCGCGAGAGGAGGAACAGGAAGGGCAGTGCAAAATTGAGGATGAAGAGGCCGGCGCCGACGACGCCCCAGCCGCCGTGCATGCGGACGAAGTACCAGGGGGTTTCTTCGGGCAGGTGGCCGGACCAGATGATGAGGAACTGGGAGAGGGAGATATAGGTCCAGAACATGGTGAAGGCGAGGGTAAGGTTGCCGAGGTCGCCGACGGTTTCGGGTTTGAGGAAGGCGGCGTGGGGGCCGCGCGGGGCGAGGCGGGAGAGGACGACGGTGGCGAAGGTCATGGCGGCGACGGCGGCGCCGGCGCCGTAGAGGACGCCGTAGATGGTGGAGAACCAGTGGGGTTCGAGGGACATGGCCCAGTCGAAGGAGGCGAAGGTGACGCTGAGGGAGTAGAGGACGAGGCCTGGGGCGGAGAGGCGGCGCAGGCGGCGCTCGAGGGCGGGGTCGGCGTTGTCGTCCTGGCGGCGCGACCAGCGGATGAGGAGGCGGGAGATGACGATCCAGATGGCGAAGTAGACGAGGGCGCGGATGGTGAAGGCGCAGGGGTTGAGGTAGGCGATTTTCTTGAGGAGGATTTCGTCCCCGGCGACGAGGGCGGGGTCGGCCCAGGGGAAGAGGATGCGCAGGTGGAGGAGGATGGGGATGAAGAGGACGAGCATGGCGGGGAGGGTGCCGGCGGCGGCTTCGAGCAGGCGGCGGATGGTGAGGCCCCAGCGGCCGCCGGTGACGTATTGGAGCATCAGCAGGGAGAGGCTGCCGAGGGCGATGGCGAGCCAGTAGAGATAGGCCAGGAGGTAGGCCTGCATGGCGGTTTCGCGCGAGCGCAGTCCGAAGGCGAAGCAGGCGGCGATGCCGATCACGCCGATGGCGAGGGCCTTGGGGCGGGCGCGCTTCAGGACATCCAGGATTTGGGGGGTGTTCGTCATTAGTGGCCGTGGTTGCTCGCGGTGGGGTCAGCGTTGGGATGGGCGGCCGGCGCGGAGGCCGGCCCTCCATGGGAAACGGCGGTGGTGGAGGGGGCGGCCGACACGGAGGTCGGCCCTCCATGGGGAACGGCGGTGGTGGAGGGGGCGGCCGGCGCGGAGGTCGGCCCTCCATGGGGAACGTCTGCGGAGGAAGGTGCGGTTCCAGGGGAATCCAGGAGAGCGAGGTCTTCGGTGGTGAGGAGGTTGGTGGAGGCTTGCTGGCTGAGTTGGAGGGCGCGGATGTAGGCGACGATGGCCCAGCGGTCGGCGACGGGGACCTGGGCGGAGTAGTCGGGCATGGTGGCGAAGCCGTGGGAGATCACGTTGAAGAAGTAGCCGGGGGGCATGGAGCGCAGGGCGGGGTCGTGGTAGGAGCGGGGCTGCTTGTAGCCGCGGCGCACGATCATGCCGAGGCCGGAGCCGGCGCGATCGTGGCAGGGTGTGCAGAAGATGCCGAAGCGTTCCTGGCCGCGCTGCAGCAGGGCCATGTCCAGGGTGACTTCGGGGGGCAGCTCGGAGATGAACTGGCCGTTGGTCATGCCGGTGAACCAGGGGATGTCGGTGCGCAGATGGCCGTAGGCGACGGTGTTGGTGATGAGGGGGCGCGAGGCGCTGCCGTCGGCGAAGAAGGTGCTGGCGGTGAGGGGGTTGAGGCGCGGCTGGTCGCGCATATCGCGGCGGCAACCGCCGGCGACGAGCAGGAGGGCGGCGAGGAGGAGGGCCGGCAGAATTCGCCACCCGGATGCCGGCGTGGCACGCGGCTCCTGTCGCGTGCATGGCGTTACTCCATGCTGCGCGGGACGGGAGCCCCGCGCTACGTCACTATGCTGCGCGGGACGGGAGCCCCGCGCCACGTTACTCGCCTCCATGAGATGGTGGCCGCTCATCCTCATGATTCCACCTCGTAGACGCCGAGGGCGCCGGTTTTGGTGAGGAAGGCGCGGGTTTTGGCGGCGTCGAATTTGGGGTCCTTGGCGCGGATGCAGAGGAAGAAGCGGTCCTGGGTGGCGCGCTTGAATTGGGGGACGCTGAAGAGGGGATGGTAGGGGCGAGGCAAGCCGTTGAGGGCGAGCATGCCAAAGACGGCGGTGAGGGCGGCGAAGAGGATGGTGCACTCGAAGGTGATGGGGATGAACGAGGGCCAGCTGTTGAACGGGCGTCCGCCGATGTTGAGGGGGTAGTGGATGACGCAGGCGAAGTACTGCATGCCGAAGCCGGCGAGTCCGCCGAAGAGGCCACCGGCGAAGATGAGGCGCGGGAGAATGCGCGGGGGGGCGCCGACGGCCTCGTCGAGTCCGTGGACGGGGAACGGGGCGAAGGCGTCGACGTCGTGGTAGCCGGCGTCGCGCGTCTGATGGGCGGCCCCGAGGACGGCGTCCGTGGTTTCGAACTCCGCGAGCAGGCCGTATAGCGGTTGAGTGTCTGCGTTCATGGCGATGTTGCTGTCCGCAACTCGTTATCGGTTATCGGTTATCGGTTACTGGTTACAGATAACTGCTTACCGTTTCCCCTTGTTCTTGTTCTGGGTCTTGTGAACGAGGTCGCGCACTTCAAAGATGGAGATGGCGGGTAGGAGGCGGATGAAGACGAACATGAGGGTGAGGAAGAGGCCGATGCTGCCGACGAAGAGGCCGGCGTCCCAGAAGGTGGGGTGGTACATATCCCAAGAGGAGGGCAGGAAGTCGCGGTGGAGGCTGGTGACGATGATGACGAAGCGTTCGAGCCACATGCCGACGTTGACGAACATGGAGATGATGAAGAGGGCGGGGACGGAGCGGCGGACGCGGGCGGACCAGAGGAACTGGACGGAGACGAAGTTGCAGAGGAGGAGGAGCCAGTAGGTGTAGCCGTAAGGGCCGGTGGTGCGGTTGATCATCATGAAGCGTTCCCAGGGGGAGCCGCTGTACCAGGCCATGAAGGCTTCCATGACGTAGCCGTAGACGACGATGAGGCCGGTGGCGAGCATGACCTTGGCCATGTTGTCGAGGTGCTGGTCGGTGATGAGGTCCTGGAGGCGGTACCACTTGCGCAGGGGGATGGCGAGGGTGAGGACCATGGCGAAACCGGCGAAGACGGCGCCGGCGACGAAGTAGGGGGGGAAGACGGTGGCGTGCCAGCCGGGGAGCAGGGAGACGGCGAAATCGAAGCTGACGACGGAGTGGACGGAGAGGACGAGCGGGGTGGAGATGGCGGCGAGGATGAGGTAGATGGTTTCGTAGCGGCTCCAGTGCTTGGCGGAACCGCGCCAGCCCATGGCGAGGATGCCGTAGCCGATCTGGGCGGCGCGGGTTTTGGCGCGGTCGCGCAGGGTGGCGAGGTCGGGGATGAGGCCGACGAACCAGAACATGAGGGAGACGAGGGCGTAGGTGCTGACGGCGAAGACGTCCCAGACGAGGGGGCTGCGGAATTGGGGCCAGAGGGCGAAGGTGTTGGGGTAGGGCATGAGCCAGTAGAAGACCCAGATGCGGCCGAGGTGGAGGAGTGGGTAGAGGCCGGCGCAGGCGACGGCGAAGAGGGTCATGGCTTCGGCGAAGCGGTTGATGGAGGTGCGCCAGTCCTGTTTGAGGAGGAGAAGGACGGCGGAGATGAGGGTGCCGGCGTGGCCGATGCCGATCCACCAGACGAAGTTGATGATGTCGAGGGCCCAGACGACGGGGATGTTGTTGCCCCAGACACCGATGCCCTTGGCGAGCAGGACGGTGATGGTGAAGAGGTACAGCATCAGCAGGGTGAAGGCGACGGCGGCGCCGATGTACCAGTGGCGCGGGGTGCGGGCGGTCAGGACGATCGAGGCGATCTTGTCGGTGACGGAGTCGTAGGAATGCCGACCGCGGATGAGGGAGCTATCGAATTCCGGCGCGGGCTCAGTGGCCATGGGCGTCACCTCCCGGGGTCAGGGCGGGGTTCGGGTTGCGCAGTTTGGCCAGGTACGTGGTGCGGGGTTTGACGCCGAGGTCATCCAGCAGGCCGTAGTTGCGCGGGTCGGTCTTGCGCTGGGCGATTTCGCTCTTGGGGTCGTTGAGGTTGCCGAAGGCGATGGCGCCGACGGGGCAGGCCTGCTGGCAGGCGGTGCGGACTTCGCCGTCGGCGATCTGGCGGTCGCCGGTTTTGGCGCTGATGCGGGCGACGTTGATGCGTTGAACGCAGTAGGTGCACTTCTCCATGACGCCGCGCATGCGGACGGTGACGTCCGGGTTGCGCTGGAGTTTGAGGGAGGCGGCCTTGTTGGTGTACTCGAACCAATTGAAGCGGCGGACCTTGTAGGGGCAGTTGTTGGAGCAGTAGCGGGTGCCGACGCAGCGGTTGTAGACCATGTCGTTGAGGCCTTCGCTGCTGTGGGCGGTGGCGCCGACGGGGCAGACGGTCTCGCAGGGCGCGCGCTCGCATTGCATGCAGGGGATGGGCTGGTGATGCATTTCCGGGTTATCCAGCTCGCCCTCAAAATAGCGGTCGATGCGGATCCAGTGCATTTCGCGGCCCTTGAGGACCTCGGCCTTGCCGACGACGGCGATGTTATTTTCGGCCTGGCAGGCGATGGTGCAGGCATTGCAGCCGGTGCAGGTGTTGAGGTCGATCGTCATGCCCCACTTGTAACCCTCGTAGGGGTGGTCGGGGTAGAGGGAGGTGTCGGGGCCGTGGTGGGCGTGGTCGTGGACAAAGTGGGGGTGTTCCTGGAAGTGCGCGACAGTGGCGGTGCGGACGAGGTTGCGGCCTTCCATGCTGTGATGGTCCTGTGTGCAGGCCAGCGGGCGGTTGGTGCCGGTTTTGAATAGGCGCGCGTCGGCGGCCCAGCGCGCGTCGCTGCGGCTGATGGGATAGGCGTTGGTGCCGAGGCCGTTGGCGACGCGGCCGCCGCGGGTGCGGCCGTAGCCGAGGTGGACGGTGACGGTGTTGGCGGGCTGGCCCGGCAGGATCCAGGCGGGCAGCTCGACGCCAGCCTTGGCGGTCTGGACGACGACGACATCGCCATCCTTCAGGCCGCGCGCCGCGGCGAGGGCGGGGCTGATGAGGGCGGCGTTATCCCATGTTAATTTGGTCAGGGGTTTGGGTAGTTCCTGGAGCCAACCATTGTTGGCGAGGCTGCCGTCCCAGACGCAGGGGTCGGGGCGGATGGCGACTTCGAGCTCGCCGTCGAGGGGTGCGGGTGCGAGCAAGGGGGCGATGGTGGCGGCGTTCCAGGCGAGGGCGGGCTGGCGGGGCGCGAAGGCGGTGCCGGCCATGAGGCCATCGTGGATGGTGCGCTGCCAGAAGGCGTCGAAGCCGATGCCGGCGCGCTGTTTTTCCCAGGTGGCGCGGACGACGTCGTAGACGAGGCGACCGGGGCGGCCGAGCATGACGTCGAGGATTTCGATGAGGCTCTTGCCGTTGTAGAGGGGCTCGATGAGGGGTTGCTGGATGGTGACGGTGCCATCGAAGGCGCGGGCGTCGCCCCAGGTTTCGAGTTCGTGGGCGAGGGGCACATGCCAGTGGCAGCGCTCGGCGGTTTCGTCCTGGTAGAGGCCCACGTGGATGCGCAGCGGTACGGAATCCATGGCGGTGGCGAAGGCGACATCGGCGGGTGCGTCGTAGGCGGGGTTGGCGCCGACGATGAAGAGGCTCTGGACGAAGCCGGCGCGGATGTCGGCCTCGAGGGCGCGCAGGGAGGCGGAGGAGTCCTGGGGGTCGGGTTCGAGCGAGTCGGTATAGAAGACGGTGTGGCCGACGTTGCCGAGGGCGGCATTCATGGCGTGGGCGAGGGCGTGCACGGCGGGCGGCTGGTGGTCGCCGACGAGGATGATGCAGCGCTCGCGGTGGGCCTGGAGGTCGGCGGCGAGGGCGTGGACCCAGGCGTCGGCGGCCGGGCTGAGGGACGGGGCGGCGGCGCCGACATCGATACCGAGCTGGTGGGCGAGGGCGGTGGCGAGTGCGGTGAGTTCGCGGGGGCCGACGGCGAGGCGGTGATCGGCGATGGACCCGGTGGTGGACGCGCCGCATTCGGCGACGTAGAGGCGATTCATGGCGCGACCGCCCTCGACCGGCGGCTGGCGGCGCTCTGCAAACTGGCGCGACGCGCGCAGGACCCCGGGCCCTTCATAGAGGAAATCGGCGTCCAGGCTGAGAATGATGTCGGCGGCGACGAGTTCGTGTCGGGTTTCGACGGCCTCGCCGAAGGCCAGGCGGGCGCCGGCATAGGCGGCATCGCGCGCCAGGGGGGAGTAGCGGTGCCAGCGGGCTTTGGGGAAGGCGGCCAGGAGCTCCTGGATGATGGCCAACTGGGTGGGGGATGTGATGCAACCCGTTAACAGGCGGAGAGATGCACCTTCATCGGTGCGGTGGCGGTCCATGGCGGAGGCCACCTCGGCGGTGAAGCGGTCCCAGGAGGCGATGCGCCCGCGGTATTGAATGGTCTGGGAGCGGTCGGGGTCGTACATGCCCAGAATGGCCGCCTGCATGAGGGTATTGCTGGTGCCGCCCCCATCGGGATAGCCGGGATTGCCCTCGATCTTGGTGGGGCGCCCCATATGGCTTTCCACCAGCACGCCGCGGGCAATCCCCAGCCACGTCAGGGCGGTGGCGTAGTAGAGGGGCTTTCCGGGCACAAGTTCTTCCGGCTGATTGACATAGGGGATAATGAACTCTTTGGGCTGGCGGGTGCAGCCGGTGGCCCCCGCGAAGGCCAGAGAGGCGCCCATGACCTTCATGAAATCGCGGCGGTTCACCGGGCTGATGGTCGCCTTCTCGGGGAATTCCGCATTCTTAAATCCTTGGAAGCGAGTCGTTTCTGCCAACTCGTCAAGGCTGCGCCACTGACGCCGCCCCTGGGCATCCTGGGTGCGGGCCCGCAGGCTGTCGATCGGGATAAAGGATTCGTGAGTACTCATCGGTGGCAGACCGAGCAACTTGTTTGCGATTCGATACCGTAGGCGGCGACGAGTTCCTTGCCCAGGTTCTCGCTACCGGCCGGCGCTACCCAGTTCATGTCAAACACCTTGTCCTTGGGTCGAACGAATTTTTCGGGGTTGCGGTGGCAATTCAGGCACCAGGACATGTGCAGGGTGTTGGCGCGCCACATCAGCGGCATATCGTCCACCTGGCCATGGCAGGATGCACAACCGATGCCGCGGTTGACGTGGATGCTGTGGTCGAAATAGACAAAATCGGGGGAATCGTGGATGCGGACCCATTGCAGGGGGATTCCGGTGCGGAAGCTTTCGCGCACGGGTTCGAGCATGGGGGCGTCTTTCCAGATCTGGGAGTGGCAATTCATGCAGGTTTTGGTGGGGGGTATACCCGCGAAAGACGAATTTTCGACGGACGTATGGCAATACCGGCAATCGATTCCCAATTGTTGTACGTGGTGCTTGTGACTGAAGGGTACGGTCTGTTCAATCGGTTGCCCGACACCGGTGACGTACGGCGAACGGAGGAACAAGTCCCACGCGCCCAAGGCACCGAACAGAAGAAAGATACCCCCGAAGATGCTAACCTTCGCCAAGGTATTCGCACTGGGGTGAAATATCTGGCCCATAACCCCCGCACAACCTCTCGCCACCGCGCCACACAAGCCGCGGTACACCCTTCACCGCCCCGATCTTTTAGGCACGGCGAAGGGCGGAGTGTAGGGACAAAGACACAGGCGATGCAAGCATTAGAAACAATCGTTATTTCTTGACGAAATCGACCGGCAAGATCGGGGTGGATCTGGCCGTAAGGCCTGATCCAAATCGGAGAGGTAGGCGAGGATGAGGCTCTTTTTTGTCGTGGGTTGCGAGCCAGGCGCGGAAGTCGGCGGTACGGTGGTAGGCGGCATCGCCGAGGCGTTGGCGGAACATGTCTTCCACGGTATTTTTGACGCTTTGGCGTTGGATATCGGCCTGCCACTGTCGGCTGACCATTTGGTGGAGGTTATCGTGCAGGTTTTGGGCGCGGAGGGCGGCCCATTCGTTGCGGTCGAGCCACATGCCGCCGCTGCCCGCGCGCGGAGCGCCCGGGCCACCCGCCCGAGGCGGGTTCCCGTGATCTGCGGCAAACGGTTCTGGCCCCGTGCCGCCGATGCGCACAATCGCCCTCTCCGACACGGCTCAGCCGGAGGCTTCGCCC
>CAZWQJ010000091.1:0-15819 GCA_964635825.1 uncultured Victivallales bacterium
GTGCCCGGATCCGGATGATGCGGGTTGAATTGCCTGCAAACGTCTGGTAAGGGTGGGCTGGATGCGCAAGGACTTCATCAAACTGACGAGCAGCGGCGGGTGGATCTGGTGGATTCCCGCCCTTCTGGCGTTGTTGGTTCATCTTCCGGTTCTCACTGAAAACCTCATCTGGGACGATGCCATTCTGATTACGCATCATGCGCGCATCGCCGATCCGCGGTTTCTTTTTGAGATTTTCGGGAACGATTACGGGACTGATCTTGGATCGCCGGCGGCGGGCTATTATCGGCCCTTCCTGGTGCTGATCGCTTTCGTTCTCCGCCATGGGTTCGGGGTGGGGGGGATCGCCTACCATCTTGTGGGTCTGATCTGTCTGGCCATGGGGGCGACGCTCGTTGCGCGGTTGATGCTCCTCGTGCTTGGAGAACGGGGCAGGCTGTGGGCGCTGACGGCCGGGTGCCTCTATGCCGTGCATCCGGCCCGCACCGAGGTGGCGGCCCTTTTTACCTCCCTGCCCGACCTGCTGATCGAGCTTTTCATCTTGAGCCTTATGGTCCACTTCGTCGTGCTTTCCTCGGACGCAGGCGCGGGACAGCGGCGGGGAAGGGTGGGTTCGACCGGTGTCCTGGGGTTTCTTTGTGCTCTTCTGGCCGGATTGAGCAAGGAGGGGGGGCTGCTCATTGTGCCGGGCCTTATCGCCGTCTTCATCGCCACACACGCTGTGCGAAAGACGTTGAGCCGCCCGCGCCTGGGATACAGCCTATTTGCACTAGGGGGGACTCTCCTGGCTGGGCTTTGTCGTTTCGGGGCGCAAATTCACGGGCAGCATTCGTTCGGCCTCTATCTGAAATCGCTGTTCGGAAAAGGGTCAGCCGATGCGTTGCTGGCCGCCGGCATCATGGTGCGTGACGTCGTGGCTCCAGCCGGCGCTGTCTTCATGGAAAGCACTGCCATTGAGGGGGGCGGGGGTTGGATCTCCTCCTTCGGGATGTGTGTTTTCTGGACCGCCTATATCCTGATTCTGTTGTCGCTGATGTTTCGCGGCAGGGTGCTGCCGGCGCTTCTATGGGCGTGGGGCGGGGCAGGGGTCTTTCTGCTGATGCTCACGGCGGTCTCGAGTCTTCCTTATGCTCAACGCTATATCCCTTTGGCACCAGCCCTGCTCGGGGGGTGTCTGCTGTGCCGTGCCGGTTGGGCGCAGGCTCAGCGATGGGGGGAACGGTCACCGCGTTGGAGGATCATCAGGAGGGTTGCTGCCGGCGCCTTGGTCGCCTACCTGCTGGTTCTGGCGGGCATGACGGCGAACGGCTCCTACCTGTGTCGCGATGTGTTGCGCCTGATGTCCTTCATCGCGAAACAAAGTCCCGATCTGGCTTTCCCGCATACCGCGCTTGCCCGACTGCTTTTTGAGCGCGGGGGCGATTGGCCGCTCATTGAAGGGCATGCGCGAGCCGCCCTGGCCTTGTCGCCGGACGATCCCCAGGTTCGCGCGCTTCGCAAGATTCTCGCCAAGGTGGCCATGACCCGGGCGGACTATGATCTGGCTTTGCAACAACTGGATCTCGTTGCAGTCGATCTGCCCGGCGATCCTGAAATTCCTTATCTCAAAGCCGTGGCGCTGGCGAACCTCCGGCGTTGGGATGAGGCCATGCGCTCGCTGACAGAGGCATTGGCCAGGCAGCCCGACCACCCCGAGTTCATGCGACTGAGGGAGCATCTTCGGGACGGCATGAAGTCTTCGCCCAATGAGTAGCGGCTGCACGCGTGCCCTGTTGCAACGTGTCCGGTTGCCACTCTGCTGATGCGATGGTAACCTTGATCCCCTTATGACTGTTCGTCACCACAAGGTACTGGAGTGGGAAAGCCGCCTGAAGGCCGTGTTTGACCGGATCGATGCAGCCCTCGAACTCAAGTATGCGGACCGTTTCCCGCTGCACCCGGCACGGGCTAAGCGCGGCATGACCGCCAATCCGGAGGACGATGGCCTCTTTGATCTCGGCGCCGCTTTTTCGGCAGGTTACGGATCCCGGCATGGCCATGGTTATACGGTTCAGATCCGGCTCGCCACCCTGCAGCATGTTCCATCTGATCTGGTTCAGACCATCGAAACCGAAGTCGTGGCGCATCTTCGGGAAGAACTGCCCCGCGTGTTTCCCGGTAAGGACCTGCGCGTGGAGCGCGACGGCCACGCCTTCAGAATCATCGGGGATTTGAGCCTCGGCTCGGTGTGAGCGGGCGGCCTACCGGACTCGTACGCGTGGTTGTTATCCGTAAGCGGGGGGCGTATACTGGCTCCCGCACGACAGGAAGAACAGTAAACCCAAGGAGGCAACCATGGCTTTCACCCTGAACATCGGAGCAAAGGCGCCGGACTTCAAACTGCCGGCAACGGACGGCAGGACCTATTGTCTGGCGGACTTCAAGGATGCCAAGGTGCTTGTGGTCTTCTTCACCTGCAACCATTGTCCCTACGTGGTGGGATCCGATGAGATCACCCGCCGGACCGCGGTGCGATTTGCCCCCCAGGGAGTGCGCTTCGTGGGCATCAATGCGAACAGCCGCAACACATATCCCGAGGATTCCTTCGAGCATATGGTCGAACGGATGAAGCAGCACAAGTTCCCGTGGATTTACCTGCACGATGAGAGCCAGGCGGTGGCCCGGGCGTACGGCGCTCTGCGCACCCCTCACTTTTACGTATTCGACACCGCCCGTAAGCTGGTCTACACGGGTCGGGGTATCGACAATCCCCACGATTCCTCAAAGATGACGGTCAACGATCTGGCCAATGCTTTGGAAGACCAGATCGCCGGGCGCCCCCTGCGCGTTTCCCAGACCAACCCGATTGGATGCAACGTCAAGTGGGAGGGCAAGGATGCCCACTGGATGCCGCCGGATGCCTGCGATCTTGTCTGAGCCGATTCATGCCCGAACTTTCCGAAACCAAGGTGAACCCGCAGGGGCGGATTGTGGCGGCCCACGGGCGCGAGTATGAAGTCCGGTTGGATGGAGGATGCCCTGGCGCCCGGACCCTGATGTGTTCGCCCCGGGGCAAGAAGAGCCTCTATGCCTGTGGCGACGAGGTGGAGGTTGAGGTTTCGGGAGAGACCCAAGGCGTGATCAATGCGTTGCTTCCCCGTCGCAGTCTGTTCCATCGTGTCGATGCCTTCAAAGAGAAATTGATTGCGGCCAATGTTACGCAGGTGGTCATGGTGACGGCTACTGAACCTGGGTTTAGCGATGAATTGCTGATCCGCTGCCTGTGTGCGGTGGAGCCCCAGAACCTGTCCGGACTGATTGTCCTCAATAAGTGCGATCTGGGCCTTCATCTTCAGCGGGGGCGTGATTTACTGGCCCCCTTTGCCAGGCTGGGCCATCCGGTCCTCGAGGTGAGCGCCCGGGAGGGGCAGTTGGACGAGTTGCGCCGGCATCTGGCCGGCCACGTCTCGCTGTTGGTGGGCCAGTCCGGCATGGGCAAGACGACGCTGACCAATGCCCTGGTACCGGAGGCGGGTGCCAGGACGGCGGAGGTGTCGGATGCGCTCAGCAGCGGCAAACACACCACAACCCATGCCCGCTGGTATGACCTGCCCGGCGGCGGTGCGCTGGTTGACAGTCCCGGTCTCCAAGCCTTTGGTCTTGCGCATCTGACGCGTGAACAGATTGAGCATGGTTTCAGGGAACTGCGGCCGTTACGCGGCCAATGCCGGTTCCGTGACTGTCAGCACAACCGCGAGCCGCATTGTGCCTTCCGGGCCGCCTTCGATGCCGGGGAAATCGATGCCAGGCGGTTTGAGGTGTTCCAGACACTTCTTGCCGAGCACCGCAAGAGAGTTGCCGCGAATTATTGAGACCCCTGACTGTCCGGATAACGTCACAAATCGAACCAGAGAACCGTTGACCCCTTTAGGGTGAAGTGGCACAATTATTGACGTGAGCCTGAGGGTGGACAGAGAAACAGCGTCGGATCTGTACGAACTCAAACGCCAGCAACTCATCGATAAGATGCGGGCTGCGAGTGAAGCTTACAATGCTGCCCGTGACGCTTACGACCGGGCCCATTATCACCTTCACACGTCCGCCGCTGTCACTTCCGAACTGAAGAATCTCGCCGTGCTTTCGGTCGCCCTAGTGAACGCCCGCACGGTCCTTGATCATGCTATCTCTGCAATGGAAAAAGCCGCGAGGAGCCACAGAAAACATGTCTCTGCCGGGTGAATCGCTGCCGACCCGACCGTGAGCCGACTTCCCCCGGCACCCCCCACCTCGCCGCTCACAACATGGCGGGCTTCGTTCTCGCCCGGTCAAATACCTACGTCGGTCGCTGATGCGCCCTGTTTCGGGGAATGTCGATTTTTTACTTCTTTTCGCGGCAGTTAAAGGGCAGCATAACCTTAAAGAAGGCAACAGCGCGAAGAGTGGAGGCAGGGCTATGAAAGTTCGGAGGCTTTGGATTTTTCTTGCTGTTTTTTGCATGGTGCGATTTTCATCGCCTGGCGCATCTACCAACTATGTGGATAGTGCGGGGACCAACCCCGTTCCGCCGTTCAGCGCCTGGGTTACGGCGGCTCGGACCCTTCAGGACGCGGTGACCGTGGCCCAGGATGGCAATGTCGTCCTGGTGACCAACGGGATCTACGTGGTCACGAATCCGGTCACGGTCAACCGTGCACTCGCCATCCGCAGCCTCAACGGCGCGGCGGTGACTGTGGTCCGGGGCGGTTACCCGGCTTCAACCAACCGCTGCTTTCATCTGCTCGGCTCTAATATCGTCATCGAAGGCTTCACCATCACCAACGGCCATGCGAGCGGCGACTGGCCTGCGGGTGGAGGAGGCGGCGTGTTCGCGGAGGGACCCGGTGCCACGGTCCGGAACTGCCGCATCGCGGGCAATGTGGCCCAGTCGGGAGGCGGAGTCCTGTTCGCAAGCAACGGGGAGGTCGCGGACAGCGAGATCGCCGGGAATGCCGCCGCGGACTGGGGCGGCGGCGTGTATATCGCCGAATGCACGGGCACGTTGCTCCGCTGTTCTTTCGCGCGCAACAGCGCAGGGCAGGGCGGAGGCGGCGCGAGCATCGAGGACGGCGTGGGGCGCTTCTTCAACTGTGCGGTTGTTGAAAATGAGGCGCCTCGCGGCGGCGGCATCGACAGCGAAGGCGACGTAATCCTCCAGCAGTGCACGGTTTCGGGGAACCGGGCGACCTGCGAAGGGGGTGGACTGCGCCTGGGTTGGTGGTCCGACACCTCCCTGATTCAGAACAGCATACTCTATTTCAACGAGGCGCCTGTCGGGCCCAACTACTTCGGCGACTGGGGCGGGTACTCGGAAGAAACGAATCTCTTCGCGTATTCCTGCACGACGCCGGCGCCGCCGGGCGGTCCCGGAAACATCACCCAGCAACCCGGGCTCCTCGCCCGAGGCAACCCGCATCTCGTCTCCAATTCCATCTGCCTGCATGCGGGCTCCAACGGCTATGTCTCCGTGGCGCTGGATCTCGATGGGGAAGCGCGCACCAACGGCCCGCGCGTAGACATCGGCTGCGATGAGTTCTGGTCGGGCGGCATCACCGGCGCGCTCGCCGTGGCCATCGATGCACCTTTCACCAACGCGGTTGTGAATTTCCCGGTCGAATTCAGGTCCGTACTCTCCGGACGGGCGAACCGGTACGAGTGGCAGTTCGGCGACGGCCAGAAGGCCTCCAACCTCTGCGTGGCGGCGCATCCGTACGCCGCCACCGGCCGCTACACCGTGGTCCTGACGGCCTGGAACAACGGCGGCCAGGCGGCCGCGACGACCGTGGTGAGCATCGTCTCCGGCTACACGAACTATGTCGCGCTGAGCGGCAGCCACACGCCGCCGTTCACCAACTGGGCTAAGGCGGCCACCACCCTGCAGGCCGCCATCGACGCCGCTCCCTGCGCGGGCGGCCTCACCCTGGTGGCCGCGGGCACCTACTCGAACGGAGGCTATACGCTCCATGGCCGCAACCGTATCGCGATCTACAAACCGATCTCGGTACTGGCGACGAACATGGATCCCGCCCGCACCGTAATCGTCGGCGCGGGCCCGCTCGGCTCCAATGCCGTGCGCTGCGTCTACGTCGGCGCGGGTGCCCGCCTGGCCGGCTTCGCGTTGAGCAACGGATTCACCCGGAGCTATGGCGACGTCTGGCGGGCGGCGGAGGGCGGCGGCGTGTATGTCGATACGGGCGGCCAGATCACGAACTGTTTCATCCTTCAGTGCGCCGCCGCGTCCGGCGGCGGCGGCGCGCTGGTCCGGCCCGGGGGATTCCTCCGGAACAGCCGCATCGCCGGCTGCTCCGCGCAGGACGGCGGCGGTGTCGCCTGCGACGGCGGCGGCTGGGTCGAGGGCTGCGAGGTGACCGGGAATTACGGCTCCTCGGGAGGCGGCATCCACCTGGGCCGGGGCGGCACGGTGACCAACTGTGTGATCGCGGACAACGCATCCGCCTACAGCGGCGGCGGTGTATACAGCAGCGTGTTCGATGACGACATCGGCCTGCTGGCGAACTGCACGATCCGCAGGAACAGCGCGGGCCAGAACGGCGGCGGCGTCTACCTCAACGGCGGCGGCCTGCTGCGGCAGTGCCTGATCACCGCCAACGTGGCGACCAACGGCGGCAATGGCTGGGGCGGCGGCGCCTATGCCAACGGCGGAAGGCTCGAGGATTGCCAGATCGCCGGCAACTCCGCGCGGATGGGCGGCGGCGCGTGTGTGGCGGGTGACGGGATCCTGACGAACTGCACGATCGCCGGGAACGCCTCGGGGAGCCAGGGTGGCGGCGTCTTCTGCTTCGTGGGGGGATTGGTGACGCAGTGTACGATCCGCGACAACTATGCGGCCAATAACGGCGGCGGCGTGGATGCCGACCGCCAGTGCCGGATCGAGGACTGTGACGTGTCGGGCAACCGCGCCGGCGGATACGGCGGCGGTTTCGTCTGTTATTTCACCAGCACCGTGGTGCGCTGCACGATCACCGGCAATCGCGCCACCAGCGGCGGCGGAGGAGTCGGCTGCTGGTATTCGGGCTACAGCGTGTCCAACTGCCTGATCGCCGGGAACACGTCGGATGCGGAAGGCGGCGGCCTCTACACGTACAACAAGGGACAGATCGAGAACTGCACGATCGCCGGCAACCAGGCGGCGGGCAGCGGCGGCGGCGCCTACGGCAACCTCACCGGCGGCGCTCTGCGCAACTGCGTCGTCTACGCCAACACCGCCGGCAGCGGCGACAACTACGCGGGCAACCTGACCTTCCGGTACTGCTGCACCTGGGGCCTGCCCTCCGGCGCCGGAAACCTCATGGACGATCCCCGGTTCCTGGATGTGGGGGGCGGCGACTACCGGTTGGCCACGAATTCACCGTGTATTGACCGCGGCACGAACGTCACCGGCCTGGCGGCCACGGTCGATCTCGACGGGCACCCCCGGATTCTGAACGGCGTCGTGGATATCGGCGCGTACGAGAGCGGCCCGCTTTACTGCTCCTTCCGCGCCGATCCGCCCCAGGGGTTCGCCCCGCTGGCGGTGCAGTTCACCGGGGTCGCAGGCGGCACCCACGCGGCGAGTCTGCACTGGCGCTGGGACTTCAACGGGGATGCGGTTCCCGATGTACAGGGCGTAGACTCGAACGCGCCGGCTTGGACGTATGCCGCGCCAGGCGCGTTCACCGTCATGCTGACGGTCAGCAACGCGCTGGGCCAGACCGCCTGGTGCGTCAGGACAAACTACATCTCCGCGCGGGCCGCCGACGTGTGCTACGTGTCGACCAACGGCGCGCAGGTCTATCCCTTCGCCTCCTGGAACCAGGCCGCCCGCGACATCCAGGCCGCCGTTGACGCGGCCCTGCCCGGCGGCACGGTGCTGGTGAGCAACGGGGTGTATGAGACCCTTCTGCCGATCACGGTGAATAAGGCGCTCACCCTGCGCGGAGTGGGCGGCGCCTCGAACACCGTGGTCGATGGTGCGCGCGGCCACCGAGTTTTCACCGTGACGGCACCCGCGCTGATCGACGGCTTCACCATCACCAACGGCTTCAGCATGGCCCGCGGCGGCGGCGTCTACTGCGACGGCGCCGGTGCTCTCTCCAACTGTGTGATCTCCGGCAACCGGGTGCTGGACCAGTTTGGCGGCGGCGCCTTCCTGGACCATGGCGGCGCGATCTGGAACTCGGTCTTCACCGACAACATGGCTCAAGGGGGTGGCGGCGTGTATTTCGAGTACGATGGCACGGTAGTGCAGTCGCTGCTCGCGGGCAACACTGCGTTGAACGGCGGCGGCGCGTTCTTCAATCGCGGCGGCGCGCTGGCCCGCTGCACGCTGGACGGGAACACGGCCTCGAGCGGCAGCGGCGGCGGTGTCTACGGCCAGTCGGGTGGAGAACTCGACCACTGCCTCGTCACGTCCAACAGCGCCGCCGCCGGCAGCGGCGGCGGCGCGTATGACGCGACGCTGCGCAACTGCTTCCTCGCCCGCAACAGGGCCAGCTCCGGCGGCGGCATCTCCAGCGGCGCGGCGTATGGTTGCACGATCGTAGGCAATGCGTCCGACAACCAGGGCGGTGGCACCTACGGCGTTGACATCTACAACAGCATCGTCTTCTTCAACACCACGGCGGGCGGCCTGCCCGACAACTTCAGCGGGGGCAGCCTGGAGTACTCCTGTACGACCCCCGACTCGGGTGGCACGGGTAACGTGACGAACAACCCGATGATCGTAGGGCTGTACGATCCGCACCTCCTCACCAACTCGCCCTGCATCGACAGGGGCGAGAACAGCTATGCGGAAGGCACGGACATTGATGGCGAGCCCCGCTACGGCGACGGCACAGTGGACATGGGCTGTGACGAAGTTGTCGCCGCCGGGTTGGCCGGCGCCCTCCAAGTCGAGGCGCGGGCGAGTTACACCAATGCTGTCGTCGGGTTCCCGATCGACTTCGAAGCCGTCATCCGGGGCCGGGTTAACCGCTATGCGTGGAACTTCTGTGACGGTCAGCAAGCCACCAACGAGTGGGCGGTCAGCCACGCATTTGCCGCCACGGGCACCTACCCCGTCCTGCTCTCGGCCTGGAACAACGACACGGTGGCGACGGCGACCGTAACCGTCCGCATCGTGACCGGCTACACCAACCATGTGTCGCTGGCGGGCAGCCACGCGCCGCCCTTCTCGACCTGGGCGACGGCGGCCACGAACATCCAGGCGGCAATTGACGCAAATACCGTGGCCGGAGGCTTCACGCTGGTGGCGGCGGGACGGTACGAGCGCGGCGTCACAGCCCGACGCGGCATGAGCCACCGTATGATCTTGGCTAAAGCGGTCACCGTTGTAGCCACGAACAGCGATCCGGTGGCGACGGAGATCGTCGGCGTGGGGCCATCCGGCCCAGACGCCATGCGTTGTGCCTATGTCGGCGGCGGCGGGCGGCTGGTCGGCTTCACGCTCACCAACGGCTTCACCCGGACCAGCGGCGACGCAACGTGGGAGCGCAGCGGCGGCGGCCTGATCTGCGACGCGGATGGCACGGTTTCTAACTGCGCCGTGCGGGGATGCGGCGCCGTCATCAACGGTGGCGGCGCGGTGTGCCTCGCCGGCGGCGCGATTTGGAACAGCGTCCTCCGGGGCAACGGCGCGACGAACTACGGCGGCGGCGTCTACCTCACGGCCCAGGCCCTGATCGCCCGCAGCACGTTGAGCGAGAACGTGGCCCTGCTCCAGGGCGGCGGCGCCTATGCGTGGCTCGGCGGCACCGTGCAGGACTGCACGGTCGAGGGCAACCGGGCCTCCAACGCCGGCGGAGGCATACACTGCCAGCAGGGGGGGCTGGTGCAGGGCTGCACGGTGGTCAGCAACACGGCGGGACAGTACCAGTACGGCGGCGGGGTGCGCTGCAACAGCGGCGGGATCGTTCTGAACACGCTGTTGCATGGGAACAGCGCGGGGTACGGCGGCGGCTACAGCTGCAACGGGGGCGGAATCGTTGAAGGCTGCACGATCGCCGCCAACCAGGCTTCGCAGAGCGGCGGCGGATCGTATTGCAGCGGCAGCGTCTTTTTCCGGGACACGATCCTCTACGGCAACACGGCGCCCAGCGCTTCCAACTACACCGGCGGCAGCTACGCCTACTGCGGCGCAGCGCCTGCGCCCGCGGGTGAGGGCAACACCGGCGCGCCTCCGCTCTTTCTGGACGAGGCCGGCCGCGATTTCCGCCTGGCCATGAACTCGCTCTGCGTGAACGCCGGCACGAATTTGGAATGGATGGCCGGGGCGCGGGATCTCGACGGCAACGCCCGCATCGCGGGCGGAATCGTGGACATCGGCGCCTACGAGCAGGGGCGGCTGCGGGCCTCTTTCAGCGCGTCCCCGCTGAAGGGCCTCAAGCCGCTCGCGGTGGATTTCCTTGCGGCCGTGTCGGCCACGAACACCAGCGGGATTTACTACCGCTGGGATATGGACCACAACGGGTCGTACGAACGACAGGGGCCGGGATCCAATGCCGTCTCCTATACGTACGCGACTGCCGGGGTCTACTCCGTCAGGCTAGTGGTCAGCAATGCCGCCGGCGAGGTCTACACCGCCGTGCGGACGAACTACCTCACCGTCCTGGCGACCAACATGCACTACGTCTCCACCAACGGGGCCGACGTGTATCCCTACACCGCCTGGGCCACCGCGGCGCGGAGCGTTCAATCAGCCGTGGACGCGGCGCTGGAGAGCGGCGGCACCGTGCTCGTGAGCAATGGCGTCTACGCGCTGGCCGGGCAGATTGCCATCGCCAAGGGGCTGCTGGTGAAGAGCGTGAACGGCCTCGCCCTGACGACGATCAACGGTAGCCAGGCGGGGCGCTGCTTCTACCTCTCGCACTCCAACGCCGTGGTCGATGGGTTCACGATCACCGGCGGCTACGCCTCGGACGGGGGCGGCGCCTACCTGAGCTACGGCGGCCTGCTGCAAAACTGCCTCATCGCGAGCAACACAGCAGCCTCATCAGGTGGCGGGGCTTATCTCTACCGCGGCGGCACGGTGCGGAACTGCACCATAGCCATGAACAAGGCGAATAGCTACACGGGCGGCGGCGTGGCCGCCCAAGGCAGCGGACTGGTGGAGTATTGCACCATCGTCAGCAATACGGCGACGACGACGCGCGGCGGCGGAGTGGCCGTGAACGGAACGGGCGTGGTGGTGCGCGGTTGCGCGATCCTCGGCAACCGCGCCGCCATCGGCGGCGGTATTTCCTTCGAGGCCAGCGGCAGGGTGGTGAACTGCACGGTCGCAGGCAACACGGCCAGCAGTTCGGTCGGCGGAATCAACAGCGTCGGGACCGTTCAGAACACTATCGTTTGGTACAACACGGCGCCGGCTTCGCCGAATCACTACGGCGGCACCTTCTCCTATAGCGCCACGACCCCTGATCCTGGCGGCACGGGCAACTTCACCAACGCGCCCGGCCTGCTGTCGCTGCTGAACCCGCACGTGGTCTCCAATTCCCCCTGTCTGAACACGGGCACGAACGTGGATCTCGCGGGCGCGTGGGACATCGATGGCGAGTCGCGCACAAACGGGCCACGGGTCGACATCGGCTGCGACGAGTATGTGGCGGCCGGCATCACGGGCGCGCTGAGCGTGGCGATCGGCGCCGACTTCACCAACGCCATTGCCGGTTGGCCGATCACCCTCCAGTCCTCGATCCAGGGCAAGGCACGCGCCTTCGAGTGGCAGTTCGGCGACGGGCGGAAGGCCACGAATGACTTCCTCGTGGTCCACGCGTACACGAACGCAGGCGTCTTCTCCGTCGTGCTGACCGCCTGGAACAACACCGCTAGCGCGGCCGCCACCACGACGATCCGCATCGTCAACGGCTACACCAACTGCGTTTCGCTTGCGGGTGGCCACGTTCCGCCCTTCACGAACTGGGCCACGGCAGCCCGCGATCTGCAGGCGGCCGTGGACGCCAACGTTTATGCCGGTGGCGTGACGCGCGTCGCGCCGGGAACCTACGATCAGGGCGGGTCGGCCCTGTCGGGCATGAGCAACCGCGTGGAACTGGTCCGGCCGATTACCCTGGTGGCGAGCAACAGCAACCCGGCGGCTACGGTGATCGTCGGACAGGGACCGTCCGGTGACGGCGCCGTCCGCTGCGCATACGTCGGAAGCGGTGCCCGGCTCAGCGGGTTCACGCTGACCAACGGCTTCACCCGCACCTCGGGCGATGTGAACCGCGAGCGGAGCGCCGGCGGCGCGTTCTGCGAGGCGGGCGGCTTGATCTCCAACTGCCTCGTCACCGGCTGCGCTGCCGGAAGCTATGGTGGCGGCCTCTTCCTCAACGCCGGCGGTATCGTGCAGGACAGCACGCTGGCGGGCAATGTCGCCGGCCAGAATGGGGGCGGCGCATTCGGCGGCGGCCTGCTCCAAGGCTGCCGGATCGTCGGAAACAGCGCCAACATCGGCGGCGGCGTCCATGGCGTCACCGTACGGGACTCGGAGCTGACGCGGAACAGTGCCTCTCAGGGCGGCGGGGCCAGCAGCAGCACCCTGCGCGACTGTGTCATCGGCTGGAACTCGGCGACGACCTACGGCGGTGGGGCCAACGGCGGTTCCGTGTTCAACAGCTTGGTCTGCAGCAACACCTCCAGCTACCAGGGCGGCGGGCTCTATGGCGCGAACGCTGAGAACAGCCGCCTGCTGGGCAATACCGCCGCCGACTCCGGAGGTGGTTCCTACATCGCGTCCGGCAGTTCCCTACAGAACTGCCTGGTCACCCGGAATTCCGCGGGGAGCTACGGCGGCGGCACCCACGGCGGAACGATTCGCAGCTGCACCCTCAGTGGCAACACCGCGAGCTATGGCGGGGGGCTCTACCAGGGCGCCGTGCAGAATTCGATCATCTACTTCAACACGGCCACCAGCGGCACATCGTCCAACTACTACCTGTCCGGTTCCTGCTCGTATTGCTGCACCGCGCCACTGCCCGGCGGTTCGAGTAACTCGGCGGCCAATCCCCTCTTTCTCGACGATGCGGGCGGGGACTTTCGCCTGGACACCTCCTCCCTGTGTGTGAACGCCGGAACCAACCAGGCCTGGATGACGAACGCGACGGACGTGGCGGGTAATTCCCGCATTAACGGAGGCACGGTGGACCTCGGCGCCTACGAGTCCGGCCCCCTCGGCTGCTCATTCGTCGCGGACCGGACCAAGGCGATTCGGCCAGCCACCATTCATTTCACGGCGCTCGCGTCCGGTACAAACACGGCGAACCTGTACTACCGCTGGGACTTTGACGGCAACGGCGTCGTGGACGCGCAAGGCTGGAACACCAATGCCCCCGCGCACATCTACACGAATGCAGGCCTCTACACCGTGGGGCTAACGGCCAGCAATGCGTCCGGAGAATCGGCGAGCTGCGTCAAATCCAACTACCTCATGATCCTGATCACGAACATCCACTACGTGGCCCACGCGGGCACCCACGTCTTCCCGTTCGCCTCCTGGGTGATGGCCGCCACCAACCTGCAGGACGCGGTCGATGCGGCGATCGACGGCGGGCTCGTGCTCGTGACCAACGGTACGTACCACCCGCCCGCGGCCGTACGAGTGGCCAAGCCCGTCACAGTGAAGAGTGTCAACGGGGCGGGAGCGACCCTCGTCGACGGCAGCCGGTCCCACCGCGTCTTCACGATCGCCGGAGACGCGATCCTCGAGGGGCTCACGATCACCAACGGACACGTGGCGGGTAATGGGGGCGGGGTCTATCTGGAACGTGGCGGCGGTCTGGTGGATTGCGTGATCGCCGGCAACGACTCCTCCAACTTCGGCGGCGGAGGCGTATACATTGATCTGACGGGCACCGTGACCCGGTGCTTGATCAGCGGGAACACCGCCGCGAACCAGGGCGGCGCCGGCGCTTACCTGGCCGGGGGCGGGGCGATCCGCGATTCGGTGATCACCGGCAACCAACTGGCGGTGAGCGGAGGGGGAGGCGTTTATCTGGGCGGCGGCGGCCTCGTGCAGAACAGCATGATCCGCGCAAATACCGCACCCGAGAGCGGCGGCGTGCGGTGTGACTCGCTCGGGATTCTGGAGAACTGCCTGCTCATCGGCAACACCGCCAGCGAAGGTGGAGGCGGTGGGATCTCTCTCTACTACGGCGGGCTGGTGCGGAATTGCACGGTCAGCGACAACACATCGGCCGGGATCGACTACAGCAGCGGTGGCATCTACTGCGAGAACGGCGGTGCTGTCATCAATTCGATCCTCTTCTTTAACAACGCGGAGTATCCGGAGCACCAAGAGTACGGGAGCGGTACGAGTTATTCCAACTGCTGCACGACGCCGGCCGTGGGCGAGAACGGCGTGACAAACGAGCCCCGCCTGGTGAACTGGGCGGCGGGCGACTATCGGCTCGCGACCAACTCGCCTTGCGTGGACGCGGGCGTGGACGAGGACTGGATGCCCGCCGCGCTGGATTTCGAGGGCAAGCCGCGGGTGCTCGGGCCGCATGTGGACATCGGTGCGTACGAACTGATCCCGCCCTCGTGGGATGCCGACACGGACGGTCTGCCGGACTGGTGGGAGTGGAGGTACGCGCACAGCATGACGGGCATCGTTTCCGGCGCGGACGCCGACACCGACGGGTTCTGCAATGACGGCGAGTATCTTGCTGGTACGGATCCGAACGACCCGGGCTCCTATCTTGGCTTCGTCGCGATCGTAATGACGGGTGCGCCGACCGGGACCGTTGTGCGCTGGCAGAGCGTGGACGGAAAATATTACCGCCTGGAGCGCGGCACGAACCTGTCGTTCACAATGCCGTTCGATTTCACCGTAAGAACGAACATCCCCGGGACCGCGCCGATGAACACGGAGACGGACAGTACAGCCGTTGGCCGTGGTCCCTGGTTCTATCGCATCAAGCTGGAATAGATGAGTGCACACGGCTGATCCCCGCAGAAATTGGGGGCAGCGAAACGGTTCTATCCATCACTCCTGCCTCTCTCAATCAGCGCCCGTCCTGGCCAGTCAGAAACCGGGCTTTCCAGAAAGGCTGTCCCAAACATGAGGAGACGTAGCTCCAAACAACCTGCCTGGAGTCGCAAGAGGGGGTTATTCGCGCGTCGACGTATGGTATGATGACGCCCTGCGAAACGGAATTGGGTCATGTGGGGAGTGTCGGATTTCCGTTTTTCGTGAGAGATTGGCATGACAAAGAGGAAACAAGACCTGATAAAGCCGGCCGGATCACACCTAGGGGAAGCGAAAACCGGCATGCTGCCGGAGCGGTCCAGCAGCGCCGTTGACGCGCAGCCGAAGCCCGTTCGGGACACCTGCGGCTACCCCGCCGGCGCGGCGGCCGCTGCGGCAGGCTCAGGGCAGGCACTGCGCAAACGGGCGGAGGAGAAGCTGTGGGAGAGCGAGGCCAAGTACCGCGCCATCGTAGAGATAACGGATACGGGGTTCGTGATTCTGGATTGCCGGGGAAGAGTTGTAGATGCGAACTCGGAATACGTGCGCCTTACGGGTCACAGCGAACTCGGCGAGATTCTCGGGAGATGCGTCACGGAGTGGACTGCGGAGCATGAAAAGGAAAGGAACACCAAGGCCGGTGCCCAGTGCATGAGAGACGGCCAAATCAGGGGCCTGATCATCGACTATGTGGGTAGCGACGGCCGGATAACTCCCACAGAGATCAATGCGACCGTACATGGAGACGGTAAGTCGCTGCGCATCATCACCCTCTGCCGGGACATCACCGAGCGCAAGAAGGCGGAGGCGGCGCTGACCGACGAACACAACCTCTACATGGA
>CAZWQJ010000092.1:0-11444 GCA_964635825.1 uncultured Victivallales bacterium
ATGGAGCGGGAGACGGGGATCGAACCCGCGACGTCCAGCTTGGGAAGCTGGCATTCTACCGCTGAATTACTCCCGCCCAAGGAGCTGCAGCAGGAGGGGATGATGCACCAAGTTGGCGGGGGTTGTCCAGCGGCAAAGCGTTCGTCGAGAAAGCGTTTCACGGGCCTGCGTGCGAATTGCGGGGTGCGGCGCAATAAGGTGGTGGCGGTGTGCGTTGAGTGTGCATGCAGGGAGCCTCTTTGATTTTGACGGTGGCCGAGACCTTACCGGTAGACGTGGCGCTACGGGTGTACCGGGCGGCGGAGGGCGCTGACCTGTACCTGACGGTGAGGCCACGGGCGGCTGGGGGGGCAGAGGCGCAGGCCGAGGCACTGATGCGGGCGGTGGCGGCCGTCTTGGGCGAACACGGCGCCGCCATTCTCGAGGAGCGCATTTTCGGAACGGCGGCAGGGCTGTGTGCAGCGGCCACGGCGCGGGCGCGGTGGTTGGCGGCGTTTGACGATGGGGTCGCCCCCACGAGTCTTGAAGTGCCGGCAACGGCGCGCGGCGAGCTGGCGGGGGTTGTTCTGCATGCCGTGGCGGGAGCGGAGCGGCCTCAGGCGCTGACCGTCGATGGGCGGATATGTGGTCGGCGATGGCGGCAGGGCCGCGGCTGGCTGGTGACCGGTAGCGGCCTGCAAGCGGGCGGCGAGGATGCGTCGGCGCAGGCGCGCGGGATGCTGGCGCAGGCGGAGGCGCTGCTCGAACGGGCCGGCGGTGGGTGGGGGGATGTCGTGCGCACATGGATGTGGCTGGGCGGCATTCTGGAGTGGTACGGCGAATTCAATCGCGTGCGCAACGCGCTGTTCGGGCGGCACGGGCTACTGCAGGGGGGTGGCGCGAGCCCGCTGCCCGCCAGCACGGGGGTCGGCATCGGGCCGCACGGGGGCGGTTGTTGCGCGATGGATCTGGTGGCCGACGTTGGCCAGGGGCGGCCGCGGTTCCTGCTGAGCGCGGGGCGACAAGGCGCGGCCAGCGACTATGGGTCGGCCTTCAGCCGCGCGGCGATCGTACCGAGTCCGTTTGGCGAGCGGGTTTACGTGTCGGGCACGGCGGCGATCGATACCGCCGGCCGTACGGCGCACCCTGGCGATGCGGCGGCGCAGATTGTGGAGACGCTGGCCTGTGTGGAAGCGGTTTTGTGCGAAGCGGGCTGTGGGTGGAGCGATGTGGCGCAGGCCATGGTCTACTGCAAGACCGCAGAGGTGGAGCGTGTGTTCAACGCGGGCTGGGCGGAGTGGGCGGTGCCGCATCTGAGCGTGATCGCGGACATCTGCCGCGACGACCTGCTTTTCGAGGTCGAATGCCTGGCGCTGAAGGGGGCGCGGGAGCCATGAGAAGCGGTGAGAGAATCGGAACAAGACGGCCGGGACAGAGCCCGGCCCTCCAGAACACTATGAATGGAGGGGTGAATCCATCATTGGAGGGACGACCTCCGTGTCGTCCGCCGATTCTTTCGCAGCTTTGGATGGTGGGGTGGGGCAAGCGGGTGGCGGCGCCGGCGCTGCTACTGGCGTGGCTGGCGCTGAAAGCGGTTGGCGGCGGCGGTCCGGTGGCGCCCTTTGAGGAGGCCGCGGCGGCGGTGCCCAAGAGCCGCATCGACGAATTGGTTTTCGCGCGGCTGGAGGAACTGGAGCTGACGCCGGCTCGTCCGTGCTCAGACGGCGTCTTTCTGCGGCGTGTGTATCTCGACACCATCGGCACGCTGCCGACCGTGGCGGAGACGAAAGCGTTTCTGGCGGACCGGGAACCCGACCGGCGCGCCGTGCTGATCGAGACGCTGCTGGCGCGGGACGAGTTCGTGGATTACGGGGCCATGCGCTGGGCGGACGTGCTGCGGTTGAAGGCGGAGTATCCGATCAAGCTCTGGCCGAAGAGTGCGGAGGCGTACCACCGTTGGGTGGCCACGTGCCTGGCCGCGAACCAGCCGTACGATCGCATGGCGCGGGCGTTGTTGCTGGCGACGGGCAGCAGTTGCTACGTGCCGGAGGCAAATTTTTATCGCGCGCTGCAGGACCGGCAGCCTGAGCAGATTGCCAAGGCCGTGGCGCTGACGTTCATGGGGGCGCGCGCGGAGCAATGGCCGACCAACCGCCTCGCGGACATGGCGGCGTTCTTTGCGCAAGTGCGCTACAAGGGGACCTCCGAGTGGAAGGAGGAGATTGTTTATCTCGATGTCACCAACGCGATGCCGGTCGAAGGCCGACTGCCGGACGGGACGCGCGTGGCGCTACCCGCCGGCCGCGACGCGCGCGCGGTGTTCGCGGACTGGCTGGTCGCGCCCGACAATCCGTGGTTCGCGCGCAACATGGTCAACCGCATCTGGTACCGGCTCCTGGGGCGCGGCATTGTGCACGAGCCGGATGACTTTGGGCCCGACAACCCCGCGGCGATTCCGGCGCTGCTGACGTACCTGGAGCGCGAGCTTGTGACATCCGGCTGGGATCTGAAGCACATACACCGTCTGATCCTCAACTCGCAGACCTACCAGCTCTCGAGCCTGGCGGCGGCGGACGATCCCCAAGCCGCCGCGCACTTCGCGAGCTATCCCGTGCAGCGGCTGGATGCGGAAGTGCTGATCGACGCCATCTGCCAGATTACGGGAACGGCGGAGCGGTACGTCAGCCCGGTGCCGGAGCCGTTCACCTATGTGCCCGAGGAGCAGCACACCGTGAACCTGTCGGACGGCAACAGCACCAGCGCGTTTCTGGAGTTGTTCGGACGGCCACCGCGTGAAACGGGGCTGGCCTCGGAGCGCGCCAACCGCAGCACGGCCGGGCAGCGGCTGCACCTGCTGAATTCGACGCACATCCACGACAAGCTTGCGCAGGGGCCGGCCCTGCGGCAGTGGGCGAGGGATGCCCGGGGGCCGCGCGAGGCCGCGCAGACGGCCTACCTGGCCATACTGTCGCGCTATCCCACGGAAGCGGAACTGTGTGTGGTGGCGGACTACCCGTCGGCCAGCGGCGTGAAGGGTATGGACGCGCTGACGGATCTGGCCTGGGCGCTGATCAACACCGAGGAATTCCTGTGCCGGCATTGAGCGGGGAGCAAAACCGATGAAGCGCTTGGCAGTGGGACGCCGGCGGCCAATACCATGTTAATATCACGACGACATTTTATCGAGGCCGGCGCGGGCGGGCTGGCGTTTGTGCTGGCGGGCGGGTCGCGGGCGTGCGGGGCGTTGGCGGCGGCGCCGCCGGCCGGGGCTCGCGGTACGGCTAAGGCGGTGATCCAGATCTGGATGTGGGGCGGGGCCTCGCACCTGGATACGTTCGACCCGAAGCCGGGCGCCGGGCGCGATTACACCGGGCCGTTTGAGAAGCCGCTCGCGACGAACGTGGACGGCATCGTCATCAATGAGCTGCTCCCGCTGCTGGCCCGGCAGGCGGACCGCTACAGCATCATCCGCAGCATGACGCACGGAATCAACGGGCACGAATCGGCGTCCTACATTGTGCAGACCGGGCGCCCGCCGGGGGGGCCGGTGGCGTTTCCCTGCGTGGGGGCGGTGGTCAGTCTGTTCAAGGGGTACGAGGCCGGCTATGGCGGGAGGGTGCCGCCGTACATCGTGCTGACGCAGCCGCAGGGGCGCTTTTCCGAAGCGGGGTTTTTGGGATTGAAGCACCGGCCATTTGCGACGGGCGGCGACCCGGCGGCGGAGCGCTTTGCGGTGGAGGGTGTCGTGCTGACGGGCGTTTCGGACGAGCGTCAGCTCCGCCGGCGCGAGTTGCTGTCGGCTCTCAACACGTTTCGCCAGGCGGCGGCGCGCGAGCCGGAACTGGCGGCGGCCGACCGGGCGCGGGAGGACGCGTACGAGATGATCCTCGGGGATGGCGGCAAGGTGTTTGATCTGGCGCAGGAGCCGGAGGCGTTGCGCGAGCGTTACGGCAAGAACACGTTCGGCCAGTCGTGCCTGGCCGCGCGGCGGCTGGTGGAGCAGGGCGTACCCTACGTGACCATCAACTACCAGGGTTGGGACACGCACAAGCAGCATTTCCAAGCCATGCGCCGCAAGTTGCCGGAGATGGATAAGGGGTTCTCCGCGTTGCTTGAGGATCTGTCGCAGCGCGGCCTGCTGGACAGCACGGTGGTATGGTGGGGCGGCGAATTCGGCCGGTCGCCGCGTGTGCAGTGGGAACCGCCGTGGAATGGGGGCCGCAACCACTATGGCAACGTCTTCTGCAGCGTACTGGCCGGGGGTGGGTTTCGGGGCGGGCGCGTGGTGGGCGCATCCGACGCACGAGGCGAGGAGGTACTCGATCGCCCCGTGTATCCGTGCGATCTCATCGGCAGCATTTACGAACGGCTGGGCATCGATCCCGACGGGCGGCTGCCGAATCCGGAAGGGCTGGATGTGTCCGTGGTGCCAGGCGCCGACGAGGGTGTCAAGTCGGGCGGCCGGCTGAAGGAACTGGTATGAGCCGATGGTGGGTGGCGATCGGGGCGGCGGTGTGGCTGGGCATGGCGGTGGCACCGGCCGGCGCGCAGAACCGCGACATGGCCATCGGCTATGTCTACCCCGCCGGCGGGCAACGGGGGACGACGTGCCGGGTGCTCGTCGGCGGTCAGTTCATGAGCGACGCCGCGTCTGTCATCATGACCGGCGATGGCGTTCGCGCTCGGGTTCTGACCCGCATTTCACCGCCCAAACCGGATGAGGCCGAAAAGTATCTTGGTGAGCTTAAGGAAATGAGGCCGCGCCGGAAAGGGGGGCAGGTCGGGCCGCAGGTGGAAGCGCCACGCATGGGCGAAGGGGCGGCGGGCTGGACGGACGACGACCAGCAGCATTTTGAGGAGTTGACCGAGGCGATGGCGCTGCTGGCGCGATCCCGCAACGCGCCCGCACTGGCGGAGCGCGTGGAGATCGAAGTCACCGTGGCTGCCGATGCCGCTCCCGGCCGGCGTGAGCTGCGTCTTGCGGGCCCGCGCGGGCTGAGCAACCCGATGGCGTTTGTGGTCGGCGACCTGCGGGAGACGAGCGAACCCGCGCTCACGGCGCACGCGGTGATGCAGACGGTGGGCGCGAAGCGCTTTGGACAGTGGCGCCGTTTTCAGCGGCGGGAGGATGCGCCCGGCGCGGTCACGCTGCCAACGGTTCTCAACGGTCAGATTGGCCCCGGGGAATGCGACCGCTATGCCTTTGAGGCGCGCCAGGGGCAGCACCTGGTGTTCGCCGTGAACGCGCGCGAGCTCTCGCCGTACCTGGCCGACGCCGTGCCGGGGTGGTTCGATGCGGTGATCACGCTGAGCGATGCCGACGGCCGCGAACTGGCCTGCGCCGACCATTGGCGCTTCCATCCGGACCCGGTGCTGGCGTTCGAGGTGCCGCGCGATGGCCAGTACGTTCTCGACGTGCGCGATTGCCTCTACCGCGGGCGCGAGGATTTTGTCTACCGCATCGCCGCAGGCGTGTTGCCATTTATCACCGACCTCTTCCCGCTGGGTGGGCGTGCCGGGGCGGAAACGCCCGTGACGCTGACGGGATGGAACCTCGCGACAGCATCGTTGCGCCTGCCGAAGACGCTGGCGCCAGGCGTGCATTCGCTCGACGCGCTTGCGGGCTCGGCGTTGTTTTCGCCCTGCCTGCAAGTGGCCGTTGGCACGCTGCCGGAATGCCTCGAGGGGCCGCGCGCGCCCGGTCCTGGCGGCGGCGATCAGGAGCTGACGCTGCCGGTCATGGTGAATGGCCGCATTGCGAACGTGGGCGAATGCGATGGTTACCGTTTTCGCGGGCGTGCCGGCGAGGAGGTTGTGGCCGAGGTCTACGCCCGGCGGCTGGGCAGTCCGCTGGATGCGAACCTCACCCTGTTGGATGCCGCCGGCAGGCCGCTGGCAACCAACGACGACGCGCCGGATCTGGGCGCCGGGCGGGTGACGCATCACGCCGATGCCCGCCTGGCGGCGACGCTGCCGGCGGATGGACTCTATCGTCTGCAGGTGGGGGACACCCAGGGCAAGGCAGGCGCGGCCTACACCTATCGCCTGCGCCTCAGCCCCCCGATGCCGGATTTCGAACTGCGCGTGACGCCGTCCGCCGTTTCCCTGCGCCGCGGTGCCACGACCGCTTTCACCGTGCATGCCATCCGGCGCGATGGGTTCGATGGCGAGATCCTGCTGGCGCTGGATGACGTGCCCGAGGGGTTTGTGCTGGCGGGGGGCCGCATCCCTCCGGGACAGGAGCGGATCCGCATGACGCTCTCCGCGCCGCGCGACGCCGCACCGGGGCCGGTGGAACTCGAGTTTCAGGGTGCGGCCACGGTTGCGGGATGCCGGGTGGTGCGGCGCGCCGTACCCGCGGAAGACATGATGCAAGCCTTCGCGTGGCGCTTCCTGGTTCCCGCCGAGCGCTTCGTGGCCTTTGTTGAACAGGGGCAAGGGCGCAGCGCCCCGGTGAGACCGCGCGCGACGCCTATCCAACTTCCGTTGGGCGGTACGGTGGCGGTGCCTCTCGGGCTCACGACAAACTCGCCGCGAGGGACGCTCTCCTATGAGCTGAGCGAGCCGCCCGAAGGCCTCTCGCTGACGTTGGCGCGAACCAGTGGCCCCGGCCACGCGCTGGTGCTGGCGGCGGGGCCGGAGACCAAACCGGGCACGGCGGGAAATCTGATCGTCTCGGTCTTCATGGAGCGGACGCCCGGCGATGGCCGCCGCGGCGCGACGAATGCCCCGGCAGCAGGGCCTTTGGTCGCGCTGAGGAGCGAGCCGCCGAAGCGCGTCTTCACGGGGGTCCTGCCCGCGCTTCCGTTCGAGGTCGTCGCCGCACCGGCATCCCACTGAGGGATCGCAACTCTTGAAAGCGGCGGCAACTGGCCGTATAAGCATCGGGTGCGCACGACGACAAGAAACGCGGGTGGGTGGCGTCTCTGGCTGGGCGTGGTGCTGGCGGCTGTGCTGGGGTTTGGGCTGCTGGCGGCGCTGCATACATCGGGGACGCTGATCCGGGTGGCGTGGTTGCCGATTCTGGTTTGGCTGGCGGCGCCGGGTGTGCTGGCCTGGTGGTGGGGGCGGGCGCAGAATCGGCACCGGGCGGGCATGCGGCGCGTGGGCCCGCTGGTGGCGCTGGCGGGGGTATGCCTGCTGGCGCTGGTGTCGAGCGTGGCGCTGCATCGCTGGTTCTATTTCATCGGTTGGGCGCCAGATCCGCGGAACCTCCTGGCGTCGGGGCTGGTGCGCTTCGCGTTGCTGACGGTGTTGCTGGTTCCCTTTTACGCCTGGGGGCCGCGGCGCGCCTGGGTGCTCCCGCTGCTGGTGTTGGTGGGGTCGCAGGTGTGGTGTGTGACGGCGCTGCTGGAGCGGACGCAGGGTGTGGCGCTGTACCGGACGGATCATCCGTCATTCATGTTCCGGTTGTGGGAGTTCACGCGCACCTTTCCGCACTTGGCGAACTACCTGCCGCATTGGAATGCGGGGGTGCTGCACACGGCGAGCCTGACGTCGGGCACGCCCGCACCGGGACTGGTGCTGTTTCCGTTGTTTCGATTTTTTCCGGTGCACGAGGTGTACACGTACGCATGGGCGACGCTGTTTCTCGGCATCGTCCCGTGGCTGGGGGTGGGGGCGGTGCGCGCCATGGGCGGAGACCGCACCGCGGCCTTCATCGGCGGGATGCTGGCGCTGGGGATCAGCCAGCACTTCTTTCTGTGGGCCCTGCACTACGGCACCATTGGTGCCACGTTTGCGTCGGCGATGACGATGCCGATGTGTGCCTTGAGTTTCCGCGTGGTGCACCAGGGGCGCATGGGCTGGGGTGTGGCGGCGGCGCTGGTGCTGTCGGCGCTGCTGATGCTGGTGTGGGCGCCGCTCGGGGCGGTGGCGGTGGCGGTGGTGCTGTCCACGCTGCTGGCAGCGGATCGGTGGACGTGGCGCCGCGTCGGGTTTCTGGTCGCGTGCGGTGGGGCCGTGGCGGTGCTGTATAGTCCTTGGCTGCTGACGATGGCGAACGAGGCGGCGACGAGTGTGGCGTTCATCACGGCGCCGACGGGGCAGGGGGTGGCGCCGGCCGAAGGTGCTCCGGGGCCGCTGGCGCGGTTTGTCGGGGTGCTGCTGGCGGATGGCGGGGCCCCGATCTGGCGCGGGTTCGAGCTGTTGCGGGCGCACGCCCGCGAGGTGCATCCGCTGTTGCTGTTCTTCGGGCTGGTGCCGCTGGTGCTGGGGCTGAACCGGTCTTTGACGCGCTGGTTCCTGCCGATCGTGGCGGTGCTGACGGCCATCACCGGCTGGGCGCTGGAGTTCATGCCGAACTCGCAGTTGTCGCGCATGGCGATCCCGCTGTGTTTTGTGTGCGTGCCGCCGGCGGCCTTTTTTCTGGGTCGGTTGGTGCGCGCGGACGACCGGCGGCTGGCGCTGGTGCGTGCGGGGGTGGTGGCGTTGTTGGCCATGGGGGGGCTGAGTGTGGTGACCATCTGCGCCAATCGCAGTCGGGCGCCCTACGCGACGATGGGGACGCCGGTGCCGGAGCTGGTCGCGTGGTTGCGCGCGAACACCTCGGCCGAGGGGCGCATCCTGTTTGCGGGGCCTTGTGTGCACGGCTTTGGCCGGGGCAACGTCGCGTACCTGCCCCTGCTGACGGAGCGCGAGATGATGGCGGTGGATTACTACGGATTCCCGCCGAAAATGGTGGTGTACGAATATCCGCCGCGCGCGTTCTGCCAGACGCCGGAACTCCTGGAGACGTTCTTCGATTCCTACAACGTCTCGCACCTGATCACGTACCACGAGAACTGGAAGCAGGTTTTCCGCGCGAGCCCGGATCGGTATCGCGAGTGCACGAATCTGGGCGCAATCGCGATCTTCGAGCGGCCGTCGCATCCCGGCTTCTTTCATCAGAACAGTGGCCGTGTGCATGCGGACCTGAACCGGCTGGAGGTGGAACTGGACGACCCCAACGCGCCGGCGGTGATCGCGTATAACTGGGTGGAGGGGCTGCAGGCGCCGGCGCCGGTGGTGGTGCGGCCGCACGTGGTGACGAACGGCCTGAGCTTGATCGAGATCGAGCCGCACGGGGTTCGGTCGTTCGCGTTGACGTTCAAGCGGAGTTTGCTGACGCGCAAGACGGACCCGCAGGAGATAGAACCATGACGGACACGCTGAGCGCCATTTTCGGTTCGCCCCACACGCTGCGCCCATTTGCCGGGCAACTGGAGCCGGCCTTTCAACGACAACTGCAGGAGGCGCATGCGGGCGTGGAGGCGGCGGACTGCCATTTCTACCACACGCTGGAACTGGGGCCGGGCGAGGTGGTGTCGGGCGGGTGGGATATGCGCGGCAATGCACACCGCTACCTGGGGCATGTCCAGTATCGCGGGCTGCGCGTGCTCGAGTTCGGGCCTGCCAGCGGCTACCTGACGTTCTGGATGGAAGAGCAAGGGGCCGACGTTACGGTGCTGGATCTGCCGCCCGGTCACCCGCCGGACCTGGTGCCACTGCCGGGGGTCGACCTCGAGGCCAACGCGCGCTCCGGCAGCGTGACCGCGGCGCAAGTGCGCAACAGTTGGTGGTACGCGCACCGGCGGCGCGGCTCGAAGGCCAAGGCCGTCTATGGCGATATCTACCGCCTGCCACCGGACCTGGGGCGCTATGACGTCAGCACCTTTGGCAGTATCCTGCTGCACCTCGCGAATCCCTTTGGGGCCATGCGCGAGGCGGCGCGCCTGACCGACAAGGCCATGGTGGTGACCGATGTGATGCCGCCGATTCTCTATGGAACCGCGGGCAACAGCTTGCTGGAGTTTAACCCCGGCAACGAATCCTCGAACCTCGTCAACTGGTGGAACTTTTCACCGGGGGCGATTCGGAAGATGCTGGTGGTGTTGGGATTCCCGCAGGTGGATATCTACCTCTTCGAGCAGGCCTATCATGCGCGGCACGATCCGGATGCCCCGCTGGTGAAGCGCTACATGTACTGCGCGGTGGGACAGCGGGCGCCGGGGCTGGTGCCGCGGCTGGAGAAGTCCGCCGAGGATCTGGAGATCGACCGCCGTCTGCAGCGCGAGGTGCCCGCGATCCACGTCGACAACTATAACGAGGCGCATCGCTGCTGGCAGGATGCGGAGCAGCGGCTGCGGGCCACCGATGCGCGGCTGCGGGCCATCTACGGGTCGCTCGCCTGGAAGCTGACGAAGCCGGTGCGATGGCTGCGCGGGGAGTGAACGCGGGCCGGCAAAAAGAGTGGTGGGCTGTTCAAAGATGCTGGCCAAGGGGCGAAAGGGTTGCGTAGGATCGGCCCGAATTCGCGCGGCTGGCCGAGTGCCAGCATAGCGGTGGGCGTCGCCGCCGGATGGCGACAGCCCGGGCGGTGATCATCGGCAACGAACCATGGAATCGATCGACATGCAGGGGCCTCTAGACACGACGCGAGCGACCGCGCAGAAGCATGCGCCCATTCTCTACCCGCTGGTGGTGGGTGCGCTTATCCTGGTGACGGGCGGGACGGGGTTCACCGGGCGCGCGCTTGTGCAGCGGCTCGCGGCGCTCGGGTTCCGCGTGCGCATGGCGGTGCGCCAGCATTCCGATGTGGCGTGGCTGCCGCCCGGGAACATCGAGGTCATGCGCGGCGAGCTGCACGACAAGGCGTTCATCGACAAGGCGATGCTGGGTGTGCAGTACGTCATGCACATGGCCTCTTCCTTCCGTGAAACGTATCGCTCGTTTCAGGAGCAGTTCAACGTTCATGTGGCCAGCACCCAACTGCTGGCGGATGCGGCGAGCCGGCAGCCCGGCTTCCGGCGTTTCATTCATGTCTCCACCATCGGCGTGCACGGGCACATTGAAGAGCCGCCGGCGGATGAAAACTACCGGTTTGAGCCTGGCGATGCGTATCAGCAGACGAAGCTGGAGGCCGAGAAGTGGATCAGGGCCTACGGTCTCGAGCGTGGGTTGCCCGTGACGGTGGTGCGGCCGGCCGGGATCTATGGGCCCGGCGACAAGCGCCTGCTGAAGCTTTTCAAGATGGCTGCGCGCCCGGTGGTGCCGTTGATCGGGCAGGGGCGCTGCCTGTTCCATTTGATCCACGTGGAAGACCTGGTGGATGGGTTTCTGACGGTAGCCGAACACCCGGCGGCCTTGCAGGACGTGTTCATCTGCGGTGACCCGGCACCCGTGACGTTGATGGATATTGTAAAGACCGCCGGGGCGGTCTACGGGGTGCGCAACCACTTCATTCGGATACCGGTGGCGCCGGTGATGGCGGTCGCGGTGGTCTGCGAGCGCCTATGCGTCCCGCTCCGCATTCAACCGCCCATCTTTCCGCGCCGCGTTGGCTTCTTCACCAAGGATCGCGCGTTCAACACCAGCAAGATTCGGCGGGTGCTCGGCTACGAGAGCATGCACGAGACCATCGCCGGCATTCAGGAAACCGCACGCTGGTATCGCGCGAACGGGTGGGCGTGATAGGAAGGAAGAAG
>CAZWQJ010000092.1:11544-15684 GCA_964635825.1 uncultured Victivallales bacterium
GCGCCATCGAGCACGATGGCGGAGGCGCCGAGCCAGACATCGCTGCCAATGTGGATGCCTTTTCCGTCTTCAAAACCCTGTTGCGCCATCGGCACCCCGTTGCGGACGGTGCGGTAGTCCGGCGCCCCGACGATATACACATTGGCCGCGATCGAGACGTTGTCCCCAATCGTGACCTCGCTCTCGTCGAGGGCATGGATGATCGTGTTCGGGCCCAGCGTGACGCCGGAGCCGATCACCAGTTTGCCGAACTTGCAGCCGAGGGTCACATTGCGCGAGACGAAGACGCGGTCGCCCAGGGTGATGCCGCGGTCGGGGCCGTCGCCCTTGGCATCCAGCAGGGCGTAGTCATCAATCACGACGCGGTCGCCCAGGCTGATGCGCCGGGGGTTGCGGATGATGACGCCGACACCGAAGAAGACGTCGCGGCCGATGCTCTTGAAGAATGGGCGATAGCAGCGGCTTCGCAGGAACAGGCCCAGAGCGCCCGGCAGGTTCGTGAAGAGCAGCGTCACCAACTCAAAACACCAAAACGTCAGCCAGCCCGCTTCGCCAACGCGCAGGCTCTTGTACTTGGAAAGAAACCCGCCGCCCGAGTCGTACAGCGTGTTGAGAATCTTCTTCGTCATGGGTTCCAGAGGCACGCGTCACCCGCGGGCCCTTCCCGTCGGGATTTCGGACACCATAGCACTTATCCGCTATTTCGAAAGCGCACAACCGCGCTAATTATAACGTAAATACATCGGCGGCTGGGTGGCTTCCCGCATTGATTGTGGCCGTGAGGCATAAAATTGCCTCGATTTGCAGAGGTGAAGGGGTTTGTTATCGCGTAGAAACAATCAAAATCATGCAGTTTCTACCTTGAAAATAGTGGGGGAATCCACTACATATGGCGTCATATGAATTGGCGGTGACCGGCTGACCTTTGAAGGATGGCGATGGCGGGTGGAAAATTTCCGATACGATGAAGACCCCCTCAGGTGCTGGACGATTCGTCTGGCGATGCCGATTCCCATGGACGTTGTTGATCGCGCTGGGCCTATGGGCGCTGTTCGCATGGCCCCTGCCGCGCCACTTGGCCTCGGCCATCCCGTTCACCGGCCATTTGTCCGGTGACGTGATGCGCGATGTGGTCCCCGGCGACCATTTGCAGCTTCTCTACCATCTGTGGCTTTTCGCCGACATGGTGGAGGGGCACACGCCGTGGTTTCACGATCTTTACGCATTCAATGTGGGTGATGACGCCGCGCGCTTCGAGCCGGAGCCGTTCTATCTGCCATTTTCGGCGTTCTATGCCATAGGCCAGTGGGTGGGGGGGCCGGCCTTCGGCTGGAACCTGACGGGCTTGATCGCCTTGTGGCTGGGCTACGCTTTCACGGTGCGGTTGGTCCAGCGCTATGAACCGTCGCCATGGGTGGCTCGCGTGGCGGCCTTGCCCGCCATGCTGCTTCCTTTTCGCTGGGAGGCGTTGTTGGGGGGGAGTCCCTCGGGCCTGGCGATGATGTGGATTCCCGCCCTGCTGCTGGGTCTCGATGTGGCCCTGCGGGAGGAGCGGGCGCGGGGTGGCTGGCTGGCTGGCCTGGCCATCCTCGGGTCCAGTTTTGGCGATCTGCACGTTCTGGCGTTTGCGTTGATGGCGGCTCCCGTCTGGAGTGTGCTGGCCCTATTGATGCGCCCGGATTTTCGCTGGACCCGCATCCGGGCCTATCGTCCGCTTGTGGTGGCCCTCTTGCCTACGGTGGGGCTGGCGGCGCTGACGTTCTATCTCCGTTCGCTGGTGCAGGACAAGCTGGACACGTCGACCATGGCAGCCGGCCGCAGCCTTGCGGAGGTGGCACTGTTTTCGCCGCACGCGTCCGGCTTTCTGCGTTGGCACACGCCGCCGATTACGAACCAGATCTATGTGGGGCTGGCCCTGGTGGGGCTGCTGGGCGTGGGGGCGTGGGCGGTGGCGATGGTGTGGCGGGCACAACCGCGAACCTGGCGCCGGCCGGTCCTGCTGCTGGTGCTGCTGGCCTTGTTGCTCGCGGCCGCCGTCCTCGCACTGGGCCCGCACGGCCCGTTGGATGGGGCGGCCTTCCGCGCCCTCCGCTCCCTGGTGCCGCCCTACGCCATGATTCGCCAACCCGCCAAGATTTTCTGCGTGCTCCCGTCCCTGCTGGCCGTGGCTCTCGGCCTCGGCCTTGGGGCTCTCGTCTTGCGGCGCGCATCCCGCCGTTGGCGGGTGGGGGTGCTTGTGGTGGCGGCGGGCGTGATGATTCTCGATGCGCGCCTGCAAATTCGGGCGGGGCTGTGCACGCTGCCGGCGACCGACGCCGCCTACGCGGCGGTTGCCCAGGACGCGGCGGCCAGCCATCTGCCGGCGCGGGCGCTGGCGGTCACGCTTTGGCCGGGCGATTCCCATTACACCTCGCTGTATCAGCACCTCGCGTCGCGTCACCGCGTGCGGCTGGTGAATGGCTACAGCCCCGTGGTCAGCGTCGAGTACCTCGCCTTCATCCAGCGCTTTGCCAGCGTCAATTCCGGTTGGCTGACGAGCGAACAGGCGGACGGGTTGCTGCAGAGCGGCGTGGCCTATCTCATCGTCCACGAAGACATCTATCCAGAATCGGCTGGGCCCTTTCCGGTCGCCAGCGTGTTGGAGTTGCTGTTGAACCACCCGCGCCTGCGCCTGCTCACACAGTCCGGTTCCATCTGGGCCTTCCGTCTTCTCGCGACGCCGGAGCCGCACGCGCCGGTATCCCTGGTGGGAACGCGCTTCCCCGCGCGGCGTTGGGAGGCAGAGGCGGTGGCGCACACCAACGCGGTTCGGCGTGTGGATCCAGACGCCGGTGGATTGGCCGTGCTGCAGTTGCCGGCGCCCAACGGGACGCTGACGGCCCGCAGCGACGGCGTTGTGCCCGCACCGGGGCTGCGCTACCTCCTGCGCGTTCGCGGTGCAGGCGCGCTGCAACCGTCCCTCTCGATCGGTTCGGCACCACCCATAGACCTCGCGCCGCTCGCCGTCGCCTCCGAGGCGTGGATTTGGCAGGAGTTGCCGGTTCCGCCGTTCACCGCGATTGCCGACCTGCAGCTGACCCTGCTGGCGACGGCGGGCCAGCCGGACGTGGACGGGGGCCTGCTGGTGGCTGGCCCCTGGGACGTGGCGCCGCCCGTGGGCCATACGGTGACGCTTCCGGCCTCCTGGTTCTTCCATGCCGGCTACCTGGATCGCGAACGCGGCACCGTCTTTTTTGGCAAGGACACCCGCAGCGGCGCGGTCTGGTATGGCCCCAAGCTGCCGCTCGCCGCCGGCGACTATGACATTACCTTCACGTTCACGTCGGACGCGCCTGCTGGCAGTCCGCTGGGGCAGTTCCACATCCAGCATGCGGAGGGCATGGATGATCAGGTGCACTCGGTCATGGCCGGGGTGCCCGTGAGCGTGCGCCATAGCCGGGTGGATAACCAACTGCTCCAGCTTGTCTACGTCTTCAATGGCGCTGCCGATGTCACGGTCGAGCGCGCCACCATCACGCGCCTGCCGAACCAGGGCACCGCGGAGGGGGGCACACCATGACGCGCTCCTCCACCGTGTGGCGCGTGCTGTTGAGTGCAGGCCTGCTGGCGGTGCTGGCCCATTCGCTTGACCTGCGCCCCCTGCGCGACGTCCTGCCGCGATTCCAGCCGGCCTACTACCTGCTGGCGCTGGCGATGATGGCCGCCTATGTCGGGTTGCAGGCCTGGATCCTGACCCTCCTGCTGCGCCGTCAGGCGCAGGAGGTGCGAGTGGGGGCCATCGCCAGGCTGCAGGTCATCAGTGCCTTTTTCGGTGTATTTCTTCCGGGTGGAATAGGATCGGATGTTGTTCTCTGCTACCAGTTGTGCCGCCCGTCGGCGGCGAAAGAGAACCCCCTGAGCGCGGTCGTCTTTTCCAGGGTGGCGGGGCTGTTGGCGATGGTGCTGATTGCCTTCGCGGCGAGCTTCAGTCCGCGTTGCCCGATTCCGGGGCTGCGCCTGGTGCTGGGGGCGTTACTGGCGGCTGGGCTTGCCGCGTATGGGCTGCTCAGCCGTGACGCGAGCGTGCGTGGGGCCGGGCGCCTGCTGGGCTTCTTGCGGCGGCATCGGGCGACGGCGGTCGTGTACCAGACCGCGGCGGCG
>CAZWQJ010000093.1:0-8745 GCA_964635825.1 uncultured Victivallales bacterium
CGCGGGCGTCGACGACGTGAAGCTGATTCCGCGTGGGGACGCTGGCGAAGATCAGGCCGTTGCGAACGGCCAATCCGCCGAGCAGGGACTCGTGGGTGGAGTCGCCAGGACGCGCCGGGAACGCGTGCACGAGGATGACACGGTTTTCCTTGGTAGTCGGCGGGCGCACCCCGATGAGCCGCATCTCGATGATCTCGGGTTCATCCTTCTTTTGTACCTTCCACGTGGTGCCAGCATACACCTCGATATCGGCGAGCGGCGAGTCGCCGGCGTCGCGCGCGAGACAGGAGACACCGGTCCAATGGCCGCCGCCGAGCCAGCCCATGCCACGCTGTTTGCGGCCGTCGAGATCGAGCCACGCCAGGCTCGAGCCGCCCTCGACGACGTAGCTGCCAATCAACACCCGAGGCTCGGGGTCGGGCATGAAGAGGGCTTCGCACGGCGGCGAGTGGTCGGCGAGCCAGCCGCTGCCCGGCGCATCCGGGGCGGTCCACGGCGGGTTGCCGGGATTGTAGACCGGAAATTCGTAGTGGAGCGTGAGATCCTTGCGGAACAGGCCGCGAACCGTGTAGGTCCCCGGCCCCACCAATTTGCCGACGATCTTGTAGTAGCCGCGCGGACTGATGTCGGCTTCGCCGCTCTCGTCGAGGCCGTCCCACCAGACGGTGTTTTCGCCGGCCGGGAACGGCGTTTCGCTGACCAGGTTCCGCACGCGGTTGCCCGCGTCGTCGTCGATGACCAGCGTGACATAGCCGGGCTCGGCCAGCGTGAACCTCACCGGGATCGGTGGATGGGGCAACTCGGCGAGGCCGCTCGCAGTTGTCGCTTCGACTTGCAGGATCAGCTTCGGGCGGTATTCAGTCTTCTCGGCGTTGGCACTGAAGAACGAGTCGCCGCCACTGGCGACGGGGTTGATTTCCCGCAGCAGAAACCCGGCGTTGCGGTCGGGGTCGGCGGCCCAGTCGTTGAGGAACGCGGCATCGTTCAGCGTAAGCGTGACCGCCGAGTTCAGCTCGACGCCGGTCTGGGCGGTGGCGAGCGGCTCGGCGACGTAGTCGACGCCGGGCTCCATCAGGCCGGGCTGGCCGGCCCAGGGCGTGCGCGGTTCGGAGCGGTTGCCCCACGTGGCGACATCTTCCTCGTATCCATGACTACTGCTGCCGGCCTGCCAGCCGGCGTTGGCGGCGGCGACGCGGTACAGGGCGATAGTCTGATTGAAATACTTCTCGCCGTTAGGACTGCGGCGCGACTTGGTGAGCACGAGTTGCGCGCCGGCGATTCGGCCGCGCACGCGGCTGAGGTCGAAGCGGAGCAACGACCGAGTGTGCTCGCCCCCAACGCCGGTGCGGTCGAAGACGGCGAGCTCGGGGGCGCCGCCAAAGCTGAGGTCCTTCGGCGACTGCGGCGGGCGGTAGTATGAGGAAAGCCAGGTGTCCTCCGCCCTGAAGTAGCCATCGACGCCCTGCTGCAGCGTGACGGTCACCAGGCGCGCCGGTTCCGCGGCGATACCGGCTTTCGTGGGCGCAAACAGGCCTAGCAAAAGGACCAGGCCGCAGATAAGCCGGCGTGACCGGCACCGTGCTGGAAACCGCGGCGCATTGCCTGACGGCGGCGCCCCGTGGGAATTTTCCAGCAACGCCAACCGTGTCGCCTTGAGAACATTGGCCGCTTGACAGTTCAAATCGACTTTTCTTTCGTTCTTCATCTGCAACTGCTCCTCTCACTATGCATCGCCTCGGGCAGGCGACAGTATTTCTCCAGTCCGCGGCACACCGCTTCAACGTTCTCGAGTGGCACATCCGGGCCGCACTCGACCTTGATCATCAGCCCGCCTTCCGGCCGGTCGAGCCCATCGACGATTTCGCCGACGTGGTCCTCCAATTGCGAGGGTGTGGCGAAGGGCATGAGCTGGCGGTCGAGGTCCTGATCCAGACACACTCTACCCCGCGCCACTTCCTGGAGTCCGCGCAAGCCGTTCGCTCGGAACTGAGGGTTCAGAATGCGCACGCCGACTTCGATCAGGTCGGGAATGATGTCCAGGATCTGGCCGTCGCTGTGCAGGTAGACGGGGATGCCGCGCTCGCGGCACGGTCTGCACATCGCCTCGTAGCCCGGCTTCACCCAGCGTCGCCACATGTCCGGGCTGATCGGCAGCGAGGTTTGCATGCCGAGATCCTCGGCCAGGATCATGAGTTCGGGCGCAAAGTCCAGGCAGCGCCGGATGACGGCGGTGTTGTAGGCGAGCACGCGGTCGCTCAGTTCGCGCAGCATCGGCTCGTCGGAGACCATGTCGACCAGAAGATTCTCGAATCCCCGCAGGTAGTAGAGGAGCATGAAGAAGCAGCCGTGCATGAGTGGCCCAACCGCCGCCACATCGCCTTGCCGTCGCGCCGCCTCAAGCTGGCCGCGCAGTTTTTCCCAGTCACGCGGGCCAAAGCAGTCGTCTTTTTCGGGATCAGGCAGGCGCCGCTCCCACTCCGGGAAGGCCGCCCAGTCTTTCAACGGCTCTTCGACCACGATCCCTTCACAGCCACGCTGGAGATTCTCCCAGACCACCCCCCAGCAGTCGGTGTGGCGTCCGAGTTCAAAGCTCGGTGGCATGCCCCCGCTTATAAAATCGAAATCCACCTGCCCCTGGCGATACCCCGGGAAGACGCGCGGGTGGGCCAACACGATCTCTTCCAGGCTCTCCCGGTGCTTGATCCACGCCGCCGGCAGGAAATACATGCTGCACGGCACCCACGCGGGATACTCAAACCGCATCGCCTTGAGAAAGTTGGCCGCCCGCATGTTCTTTTCGCAAATGGTGTTACTCATCGTCTATGCCCCTCTGACTTATCGTGGGCGTTCACCCTGAGCCGCGCTAGCGGCGATAGGGTGCGACGCCGTGTGTGGCTCCCTCTCTGGTTCTCATGTCTTGCCCATCGCCAACAAAATCATGCCGACAAATATTGCGGCAACGCCCCCCCACTGTGTCACAGAGATGTCCGATTTGAACGCAAAGGCCAATGCCAGTTGCGCGAGCAGGAACGACCCGCCCCCGCAGATGCCGAGGGCGATGTTTGGATTCATTGATCGGTAGACCTGCATGAGCAACCAGATGCTGGAGAACCCGAACAGGTTGCCGCCGAGAAACCCCCACCACCATCGTCCATCGACCGCGCTGCCCCACTTGAATAACATCTGCGCGATGACCTGCATGGCCAAAAAGACAGCGATCGCCACTATCGTCCCTATTGTCATCATATGCCTTTCATTCAGTGCCGAACCGTACTGTTCGTCATCATTCTATTCGCTCTCCAGCGTCACTTCACAGGCATTCGCGCCCGCGGTGATGGCCAGATGCCAGCCATCGTCGCGGCACTCGGGTTCACCGGTCACCTGCAGATCCTCGGGGACCTGCAACAGCTTGAGATCGGTGTACTCCGGCCCGGCGATCAGGATAGCCGCCGGTACATGCTCAATCAGGATCAGTTTCTGTTTCATACCGCACCCTCCACCGGCAGGCAGAAGGCGCACAGGGGCATGTCGGACGCATCGACGACATTGACGTAGGGGTTGAGTCCAGCGCCGTAGGCGATCCGTTCGCCGGGTGCCGCCGGAAGATTGAGCCGCAGGAGGATCGCGGTCGGGTCATCGGGATCGGGAAAGGCATTGAAGACCGGATTGGCGGTCAATGGTTCGCCGGTCGCCGAGAGGTGGACGAAGCCCGCCATGTGATCGGCCGGAGTCCAGCCACCATCAACGCCCTGGCAGACCACCCGCACGACCCCCTGCTCGGCGGTCGCGGGCACGGCTTCCACCCGCACCACCCGCGGCCCGCGGCTGGCCGCGTCGTCCCGCGTGAGCGCCAGGGCCTGGCGGGCCATCCGCCGCCCCAGCCGCTGCAAGCCAACGGCGTCGATGTGGATCGGATCAATGAGGCCCAAGTCCAGGGCCGAGGTGACTGTAAGGTGCGGGATGCGGCCAGGCAGGGCTGCCTGCTGATGCCGCACGCTTTCCCAGGTAGCGACGTGCTGGTCCCAGGGAAGCGTCGTGCAGCCGAGCTGCACCGTCAGCACCGGCAGCTCGGGACGCCCTGTGTCGGCGCGCAGGGCCGCCACCCAGGCGGCAAACCGCTCGCCGTAGCTCGCGGCCGCCGCCGGGCCACCGGCAGCGTCGGACTCGCCCTGGTACCAGAGCACGCCCTGCAGCCGGCCGCCGGCCCGGGCGATGCGTTCGAGCATGGCGCCATAGAGGCTGCGGCCGCCTTTGTCCTTGCCTGCCGGGCTCCACTGCTCCAGCGACGTGCCGCCGTGGGCGGCCGGAATCAGGCCGATCGTGCGGCCCGTGGCGTCGGCCATGGCCTTGCCAAAGGCCAGCCCCAGCCCCGCGCCATACCGGCGGGTCTGGCGTTCCTCGGCCGCCAGTTGGGCATCGCTCCAGTAGCGCTTTTCCGGGGGCAGCCCGGGCCGCCGGAGTGCCTGGTGCACCGGCGTGAAGCTTTCCCAGAACCAATGCAGGGGCTCCTGCGCCGTCTCCCAGTGTCCGGCACTTGTAAAGGCCTGTACACGTGCGTCCGGCGGCAGGGCGCGGTCCAGTTCGCCAACCCCCTCCATGTTGGACTGTCCCGCCAGCACCCAAATGTCGTGGTTCACGCTGTCCATCTCGAGCTGATCTCCAGAGTGTTCACTACATCACTTGCCCAGGATGAATTCCCCGAAGCCCTGCGGGTTGAGCAGCGCCTCGCCGGGCTGGTCCATGACCAGGCCGGTGTTCTTGTTCGACCAGTAGACGCGCGCCGTGTTGACCGTTCCCGACGGGTCGGAGAGGATGAAGCCGGCATCACCACGCAGCTTCGTCTCCGCCTTGGGCTCGACGCCGAGGATGGCCCAGGGCAGCGTGGCCGTCACGGTGTAGCCGGCGTCGCGCGCCGCGACGGTCGGCGCCACCTCGGTCAGCAGCTTCACCTGGTCGAAGGTCACCGTCATCACCGGGCTGGTGAAGTTGTGCTTGTCGGCGGCCGGCGCGCCGGGGGCCACCGGTTTCATCAGCACCGCAATGGGCTTGCCGTTGAAGTTGGCCATGACGACGCGCAGGTCGCCGGCCAAGGCCTTGCCGGTCTTGTTGCCGCTGGGCGAAAGCTGGAAGTCGACGCAATCGCCAGTCTTGAAGAGCAGGCGATGCTCATTGCCGCCGTTCTTCCAGGGCGACGGGTCATTGACATTGTAGGAGACGTAGAGGTTCTCGTTGTCATAGGCGGCGCGGAACTCGCCCGTCGCCGGCTGCCCCTCGTTCTCGAGCCGCAGCGCTTTCGCCTTGGACCAGTCGACCTCGCCCTTGGCGTCCTTTTGCGCGACCGCGATGATGTAGGGTTCCTGGGGCTTGGCGGCGGCGAGGGCGCGTCGGGTGTTGTCCCCGTCGGCCTTCACCAACTCCGCCGGCGTCACCGCCAGGCTGAAGCCGGGCAGGCGCCGGATGGACTCCAGCCCCTCGATGCGGATGAGGCTGCAGAGTGTGCCGGGCGGCAGGCCGCCGCTGCAGCGCACCACGCCGTCGGCCTGCCGGCTGATGACGCCGCTGAAATGCTCCCCGCCGCCGTTGAGCGCCGCCAGCGAGACGGCGCGCAACTCCTGTTCATCCTGCGGCCACTGGATGCCGGGGATGCGGCCGTCCTTGGTGAGGATGTCGACGAACAGGCCGTCGGTGGTCAGGTAGTAGTCCTCGCCCAGGTTGCCGCGGACCATGAAGACCTCGGTGCCGTCGCCGCACTTGTCGACGATCCCGGCGATCTTCAGGCAGCCGATCAGCAGCCCCGGCCGCGGCATGGTGGCGTTGTGCGAACCATGCACGGAATGATACGGCGAAAGGTACTTCCACAGCACCTTGCCCTCGCCCTTGGTGAAACCGGCGGCATAGACCTTGCGGCCCAGGCTGATGAAACCGACCACCAGGTCCTTGCCCGGCACCGCCTCCATCAATACAAACTCCTTCGTCAGCGGCGCGATGCCTGCCGTGCCATAGACCGGCCGGCCGCCATCGCGGAAGCGCACTGGCTTCCAGCGGAACACGCCGGTGTTCTCCGCCGTCTTGAGCGCGCCGTGCCGTTCACCGTCGCCGTAGCTGTAGAAACTGAAGTCCGCCGGGTCGACCCGCGAGTTGCCGTCGAAGCCGCCGATCGGCAGGGCGACGCCGGCCGCAACCGGCGGCTGGTCCTTTTTCGGAGCCGGTTTCCTCAGGCACGGCACAACCTCGCACTCGCTCTTCTGGACGTAGCCATCGTTGTTGAAGTCATTCCAGATCAGCATGTCGGAGGCATCGTTGCCGGCATACTCACCGGTGGGGCCATCGGTCGCTTTTGAACGTCCGTCCTTGCCGCCCAGGTTTTGCAGCCGGGCGACGGTGAAGACGCCCGCCACCGGCTGCCAGTCCCGGCCGACCTTCATCATGACGAAAAACGGCGTGTTGTGCCCGTAGCCGAGCGAGACGAAATACTCGCGCTTCTCGCCGGAAGCGGAACTGAAGAAGACATTGCCGCAGCCGTAGTGCGTGTTGCCGGGCAGCACGAAGTCGCCCTTGGCCGGGTCGGGGTTGTGCATCACGTTTGACACCGTCCATTTGCGCGTGGCCGGGTCGAGCGCGATCTCGTTCATCTCCGCATAGCCCTTGGTCGGGTCGCTGTCGTGGATGAAGGTACCAAAGGCGCCGTAGCCGGTGTTGCCGATGAAGTCACGGAGCAGCTTGCCATCAGGCCGCCACACCGAGACCCGGCGCGGGAGGAAGGAGTACTCCGCCACCCAGGCATTGCCGGCGGCATCCACTGCGATCCCCGCCATCTCGCGCATGCCCTGCGGTTCGAAGGCGCCCTGCCGCGCCCGGCCGCCGCGCTTGCCGAAGGTACCGAGCGGCTTGCCATCCGGGGCGAATTTCTTGATCTGCAGGTCTTTGCCGAGGTCGGTGATATAGAGGTTGCCGGCCTCGTCCAGCGCCAGCGCGCCCGGCTGCTCGATCCCACCGCGGAGCGGGATGACCGCCGCTTTCGCGATCAGGTCGGCCTCGGTCCTCAACGCCTCCAGGCCGACCTTCAGCAGTTCCTTCTGCCGGAAGAAATAGAGCTGCTTTCCGTCGAAGGCGAAGGGATAGTGACCAAAGGAGAAGTGAGCCTTGACATCAATTCCGCTCAGTTCGAGCGTGGTCTGCTTGATGAGCGCGGCGGTACCGGCATCGAAGAGCCAGAGCCGGTGGTCGTCGGTGGCGAGGATGAGCACGCCGGCGCCGACCGCCAGGGCGCGGGCCTGGGGCAGCTTCGGTGCCTCGGCACCTGGAGCGGCGGCCGGGATTCCCAGGAGATCGTTGAACGAGAGCGGCATCGGCAATTCTTTGCCGTCGCGGACGAACGGCGCGAACGTGCCGTCCTTGGCGTTCATGCGCAGCAGTTGCGTGCCTTTGGCACCCCAGTCGTTGGGCACGGTGTAGACGAACTCCGGTGTCGCCGCCAGCACGTTGGCGCCGCGCTTCTCGCTCCAGGCCTTGGTGCCGTCGGGCTTGACCACGAAGGTGCCGTAGCCACCCTCGGCAAAATCGCTGGCGATCACCATATTCTCGCCCGAGCGGGCCAGCAGCCGCGGTACGGAGTGATCCGCGCCCCAGCCGCCGCGTCCGTCGTTCGTCATCCACGGCGGGGTGCCGGGATTGTAGAAACTCATCTCGTAGTAGCCGTCGATCCCGCCCTGGGTCAGGCCGCGCACCGTGTACGGGCCGGGGTTGACGAGCTTGCCGTCCTCGTCAAGCCCATCCCACATCACTTCCACGGTCGTCTGGTCGCCATCACGGGCCACGGTGCAGTCGCTCACCGCATAACCGCCCGCCAGGTTGCGCACGCGGTTGCCCGCCGGGTCTTCGATCACCAGGGTGAAGGTCCGGGCCGCCGCAGGCACCTGGGCGCGGACGGCGATGGTTCCCTCCGGCTTCAGGGAACCCTCGACGTACTTCCGCGGCGCCTTCACGCTCGCCGCCACGGTGGTCAGGTCGCCCCAGATGTTCTTGCCATCCCAGAAGCGCTCGCGGCTGGTGATCCCCGGCTGCATGTTGTCGGCGTAGCGGTGCATTGGCCAGGTGCGGCCGGTGCTGTCGCCCCAGAGGAACTCCATGCCCATGCGCAGGGTCTGGCCGGCGGCGCCGATGTGCTCGGCATGGTAGATGACCTTCCAGGGGAGCTTGACTTCATGGACGAACCCCTTGCCGTCGGCGGCCTGGGCGTAAGCTGACTCGACACCGTCGCCCAGGGCGCTCTCGCCGGCCCGGCCGGTGTAGCGCAGGACCGTCTTGCCGCCGGCCTGTTCATTCTCGCCTTTCCAGTAATAGACATCCACGACCGGTTTCGTGCCCTTGTCATACCCCCACATCGTGAACCAGCTCGGCTGCTTGTCGGCCAGCACGCGCAACTGGACCGCATCGGCCATCCACCCGCGACTCGGATCAAAGGCGGGATCGACCGTGCTGTTGAGCGGCATGGGGTCGCGCCAGACAAAACTCAGGTAAAGGTTGTCCTTGTCCCACATGGCCGCGGTCTTCACCGAGAAGGTGTCGCGCACCGAGGTGTCGGCGTAAGTCCAGATCTGCCCGGAGAGATCCCACTCGTCCAGCTTGCCGTCGATTACTACCTTGCCTGCCTGCCCTGAGCCTGTCGAAGGGGCGGGCACGGCGGAGAACCCTTCATTCTGGGTCTGCCGTCCAATCATGTTCTGGGCGTCCTGGGCGAAAACG
>CAZWQJ010000093.1:8845-15510 GCA_964635825.1 uncultured Victivallales bacterium
CCCTTCATTCTGGGTCTGCCGTCCAATCATGTTCTGGGCGTCCTGGGCGAAAACGGCACTCGCCAGAACCATCGTCATCATCGCCTGCAAGCATTGCTTTGTGGTCATCTTGAACTTTCCTTTGTGTTTTGGGATAACGCTGACCGAACCAGCTCACGGGTTCTTCAACATCCCCGTATGGCAGAACTCCCGCCACTTCCGAGCATACTCCTCCGTCGGCAGCCACGACGCCTCGCTCTTGTCTCCCGCAAACTGCGCATACGGTGCGATCTCCAGCAATTGCCCGACAACCACCGGCGTCTCCCAGGACCATTGGAACTTCTTGTCCCGCACGCGCACTCCGTCCAGGTTCTTCCCCAGCCATCCCTTCTCTTCCTCCACGTCGATCAGCTTGGGTGGCCCCTTGCTCGGGTCGGCATCGGCCGGCACGCGCAGGTGATACGCCGTCCGAATGAACGCCATCACAATCGGCAGCGTCTTGGTTCCTCGCGGTCCCTCCCCCAAATGCCCCCCGCCCGGCTCGACGATCATGTGCATCCGCGCGTGGTTCTCCTTGCGCAGCTTCTTGACCGTCGTCAACTGGTCCTGGAAGTAAGACGTATCGTTCTCACCGCTGAGGACGAGTCCTGGAATCGGGTAGATCGCCGGCTCCGAAAACTGCTTGCCGAACGCCGACTTGAACGCGATCCAGGCGAATACCCGTTCCGGATGCTTGCCGCCGAATCCGCTGCCGAACGCCGTTGCGTTGGAATGCCCGAACAGGCACAGCGGCGCGTTCACCACCTCCATGTGCCCGCTCTGCTTTGCCAATTCCGCGAATGCGTCCAGCAGCCGCGTATCGGGTGACTTGTCGTGACCGGGGAAACCTAACTGCGTTCCATCCGGCAGTTTGCCCAATTGGTCGAACGCCACGACCCCGCAGCCCAACTGCCTCGCCAGATCCTGCACCTCCGGACTTTCGGACCATTGCTCCCCTGTGCCGTGGTAGGGGAACACCAGCAGTCCCTTGATCACCGGGGCGTCCTTCGGCAGCCACAGATGAAACAGCCCGTTCTCAGTCGTAAACGGCCACGCATACGGCGTCTTCGGCTCGGCGGCGGAGTAGCCTTCGTTCTGGGTCTGCCGTCCTAGCATGTTCTGGGCGTCCTGGGCATGCAACGTGCCGGCCAGGGCCAGGCCGGCGGCCAGGGTCATCATCTTGGTGCGCATTCTCATGATCGTTCCTTTCGTATTCATTGTCGTGTCGTTCCTTTCGCAATTACTGATCGGCAATTTGGTTTTGCCGGCGGTGGGAGGGGGGGATAGAGAATCTGAATCTATTGTTCATTGGCGGCGTCAATGAGCGCCATGATATTCTCCGGTTTGGCGTCGCCAGGAATTGCGTGGGCGGGCGCAAGTATGTAGCCGCCTTGCCTGCCGACTTCTTCTTTCAGACGCCGGACTTCGGTGCGAACCTCATCCGGGGTTCCATATGGCAAAAGCTGCTGCGTGCTGACTCCGCCCCAAAAGCTTAATTTGCCCTTGAAGAGCTTCTTCATCTCATACGGGTCCATAACTTCCGGCTGGAAGGGGTTGAAGCAGTCGAGCCCTATCTCGATCAGATGGGGGAAAAGCTCCTGGACTTTGCCGCAGGAGTGGATGGTCACATACTTGCCCGCTTCTTTCGCGGCGCCATACATGCGCGCCAGCCGCGGCTTCAGGAAGCGTTCCCATGATTCCGGGCTCATCAGCAGACCGCGCTGCGTTCCCCAGTCGTCGCCGAAATGCACCGCGTCGATGTCGAATTCCACAGCTTTCTTGACAAGCGCGACGTTGTATTCGCAGATGCGGTCCAGCAGTTCATCCACAAATGACGGCGCCTCGATCATGTCGATGAAAAGATCTTCCATCCCGCGCAGTGTCCAGGCCCTTTCAAAGAGGGAAAAGCCGATGCCGAACTGCACAAACTTTCCCTGTCTGCGACCTTCGGCGACCGCCTCGGCGAATCCTGCAAACTTATGAGGCGCGGAAGGGTCGGGGAGTTCGATCTTGTCAAGATTCCGCTCAGGTAGAACGCAGTTGCAGACGTTCCCAATGTCGGGATCGATGCTGCGGTCCCACTGGACTCCGAATTCATCCTGCCAGACGGCGGTCGAAAGCATCTTGTCCTTCGGACCGGATTTGGCGCCAACCCCGAAAACCGCGTTGTCCACCAGTTTCTTGTAGTTGTCATTGCCGAAATGCTCAACCATGGCCGCGTGCGAACGCTGGGTAAGCCCTATGCAATACGGGCAGCGGTCCGGGGACTGATGCCGAAGAGCGGCATAGACTCGTTCCTTGTGCGTCATTCGACTTCTCCCAAGTTGTGGAACTTCTTATGAGTTAGAGGGTTGATTGATTACGCTTACGCCGGGCGGGAGATCGCCGCGAGTGCCTTGCGTGCCTCGGTTCAGTGATAAGGAGCAGCAGGTTCAGCAACAACCGGTCGGCGGCCGGGTGGCGGCCGAGGTGTTCCAGGATCGCCAGCGAGTTGAACAGCAGGGTTCCCTGGCCCACGCGCTGGCGCCCGATCAGCAGGCCGCTGTCATAGCCGTCGGGGGGGCTACAGTACGTCAAGGCGAACCCGGCGGCGATGACCTCGCAGGAATTCCGCGGCATGGCGAACCAGTTGTGCCCGACCACTTCGCCCCAGTATTCCCAGTCCAGGATTCCGCCGCTCTGCAGGCCCGCGAAGAGCGGATGGCGCTTGCCCACCCACTCCCGGTGGTAGAGCCAGTCATGGGTGAAGCGGGCCTGGAGCAGGTCGTGCCAAGGGTGTTTCCCGGGCTCCGTTTCGCCCGCATCGCCGGGCTGGGCGAAGTCGGGACGGAACGGATTGGCGCTGAGGGCGATGACGTGTGCCCCGGCTTCCAACTCCAGACGCAACGCATCCCAGATCGCCTCGTTCTCCGGAGCAGCCGGGATATCGCCCACCAGAATCGTCCGTGGCTCGGCAGCCTTCTTCCCTTGCCGCGGCGCATAGGGTTCGCAGCTGAAGCCGTGCGCGGCGAGAAAGGCGCAGACGGTGTCGTCAACGCCCCAGGTGAGGAGCTTGTCGCCGCGGCCCTGCGGGAATGTCGCCGCATCGGTGATCGTGAAGTCCAGACGGTCGCCGGTCGGGGCCCCGCCGCGCTCCAGGTCGGCGGCAAAGACATAGTCCCCGGCCGGCAGGTCGAGCTCGAGTCGGTCCTTGAGGACCGGCAGGGCCAGGTCGCCGTCCACGGGGACCTCCATTGTGATGCGCTTCTCCCAGGCCACGCCGCCCTCGCCGCTCCAGATGCGGAAGGTCACCGGGTAGGTGCCCGGCCGGAGCGCGGCTTCGTTCGCCAGCACTGCCTCGACCTCGAACGGTGCGTTGGCATAGCCGTGCGCGGGGGAGACGAACAGGCACCACCGCAGCGGCGACCAGCCGTCCTCGAGCACCTCCGCGATGCCGGGCTTCCAGCGGCGCCAGAACGACCACAGCCCTTCGCCGGTCAATCCGTGATCCAGCAGGCCGGTCAGGTTATAGCCGCAGAAGCGCGGGTTGGAGCGGATCATGTCGAAGACCAGCCGGCGCTGCCGAGAATGCAGGCGGTAGCTGTCGCGGAAGTAATCGGCTGGAAACGGATAGACACCGTCCATGCCGAAGCGTGTCCAATCGGCCGTGAAGCGTTCCGCCAGCCGGCGGATAAAGCTGCGGTCGGGCAGGTCGGCGGGGACGTCCAGCCGGTCGAAGCCGCGCAGTTCCTCGATCGCATTGAACTGGCTGCCGATGCCGCACTCGGACAGAAGAACCGGTTTGTCGCCGTCGGCACCGAGCGCGCGCAACCGTCGGCGATGGCATTCGGACATGGGGAACGGCGGATAGAAATGCGCGTCGCCGGCCCGGTCCAGATAGCCGTTGACCCCGCCGGGAACCCAGTCGAGACGCTTGTCAACGGCCGGCGCGTCCGGCCCTTCGACGCCCCAGACCGGCTCCCACTCCCGGCTGCCGGGATTCGCGACCGAGCCGATCGTCGGGTCGGCGTCCCAGCGGCCGCTGGCGAGCAGCACCAGGCGGGTCGGGTCGAGATCGCGCAGCTTGGGCAGGAAACCAACGGCGCAGCGGAAGAGTGGGCCGTCGAACATCTCGTTGATCAGCCCCCAGATGGTGACGCTCGGATGATTGCGGTCGCGAAGGATCATCTCCCGATAGCTTCGCTCATAGCGCTCAGCCAGGTGCGGCGAGTCGTAGAGCGCCCCGGGGGGAGCCCAGCTCGCATGGCACTCCTCGTAGACCATCAGGCCGAGCTCGTCGCAGAAGTCCATCTGCTCGGGCAGCGCCACGCCGGAGATCCAGCGGATGCAGTTGAAACCGGATGCCTTGGCCATGATCAGGTCGCGGCGCAGGTGATCCGGATCCACCGGGATGATCTGGCCAACGGGGAAATGATTGCCGGTATGCGAACTTCGCAGGAAGACGCGCCGGCCGTTGAGATGGAAGAACCCATCCTGGACGCGGAAATCGCGGAATCCGCAGCGGACGGACAGTTCGTGGCCGCCGAGCCGCGCCGTCAGGCGGTAGAGGAAGGGATCGTCAAGATCCCAGAGATGCGGCTGCGCGATGGTGACGGTGAGTTCATGGACGGAGCGTCCGGGCGGCAGGTCTGCTTTTGCCGCTGCCGTCTCGAGGATGTGGCCGCCGGCCGCGGGGCCGGCTGGCCCGGCCAGCAACGCCAGCTCGCCATCGACCTGATTGCCGCTGTCGTTCTGCACGGTGATGCTGACGTCGATCCGGCCGGTGGCGGGAATCGGGCGGGCGAAGATATCCGCGATGCGGACGGCCGGGAGCATAAGGAGTTCGACCCGGCCGGTGATGCCGGCGAAGTTGTAGCCCCTGCCAGGCCAGAACTGGGAATGGTCGACCTGGTTCGCGTGCGGAATTTCCGCCAAGACCAGGCCGTCGACGCGTTCGTCGCCGGGCTTCACCACGCGCACGGCAAGCAGGTTTTCGCCAGGGCGGAGCAGGTTGGTCACGTCCAACTCGAAGGGGGTCTCCGCTCCTTCGTGCCCGCCCGCAGGTTGGCCGTTCAGCCAGACCTCGGCAAGATACTCGACCGCGCCGAAGCGCAGCAGGCAGCGCTCGTCTTTCCCCGGCCGGCACGCAGGGGTGAACGTATGCCAGTACCAGGCCACGCCCTGGTGGGTCGGGAACACCTGCTGCACGATTCCCGGCACCGGCGCGGGCCGGGCCTCCGGACGCACGGCTTCAAACCATTGGCTGGCGCGCCCCTCATTCCGGGGATCCAAGGTCAGCTTCCATGTGCCATTGAGCGTCTGCATGTCTATCTCCACTTCAGCTTGTTGTGAACTCGTCCATTCTGCCACTACGCACGTTCACACCCTTCCTCGCCCCTCTAGCCCCTTGCTCCTTGCTCCTTGCCCCTTGTAGCGCCGGGACTGCCGGAGCTGCCGGTACCACCGAATGCCCGCAGTCCCGGCGGCGTTGTGCCGTCACGCGGTGAACGGATTGGGGGTCACGATCCGGCCCTCGGCGGTATCGCTGAGGCCGCTATAGAGATCCGCCTTGCCGTCGGGGCGCAGGGTGATGCCGGAGGTGAACGCGCAGTCCTTCAGGAATGGCATCTTCGGCGTGCTGGCCGGATAGCAGGGGCGCGTGCCGATGATGCGGAAATCCTCCAGCACGTGCTTCTCGCGGTTGTAGACAAACGCCGTGTTCATGTAGACCTGCTGTTCCACGCCGTCGGCGTCCTTCTCCAAGTAGCACTGGTGCGCGATCACGCCGATCCGGCCGTCAGCCAGGAGGTGCGCCTGGTTGCAGCCGCCCCATTCCTTGGCCCCGAACACGCCGGGGATGTACGGGGCGTTCTCGATCGTTTCGGCCAGCAGCTCATCCAGGGTGTCGATCACCGTGAACCCGATCTGCGACTCGCAGCCGAAGCGCTGCATGATCTCGGCATTGCGCGGCCGCGAAAAGACGCCGATCTGGCCATCGGCCAGCTGCACCAGCCGGACATCCTTCATGAAATTGGGGCCGGTGGCAAAGTACTCCAGGTCGCGGGGATCGCTGCCGCGGTAGAAGTACGCGTAGTAGGTATCGACGCCCGCAGGCTTGTGGCGGACATGGGTGCCGACGAGCACGAGCTGGCCGCCGATCCAGGCCACCGACGGGTCTTCCAATGGATAGATCACCTCCGGGACAACCGTCCAGTCGTCCGCGCCGGTATTGACGAACAGGCGGCAGGTGGAGCGCGCCCAGTCGGCGCGCCGCTCGACCCGGCCGAAGAGGTACATCCGCCCCTGCCACTCGAAGGGGGTGGAGGTGTTGTACACGTCATAGCCGTCCACGCCGTGGAACGTCAGCTTCGCGCTCGCGTAGACGGTCTTGGTCTTCTCGAACTCGGCCCGGCGCTCTTTCAGGTTCATGGTATATCTTCCCTTGTTTCGCTTCTGGTATCAGGGTTGGTTATGCCTGCGCCGGGCGGGTGACAGCCGCGAGGGCCTTGCGCGCCTCGGTGGCGGTACACCACTCCTCGTCGTGTGTCGCCTGTTCGAGTACGGGCCGGCTCTCCGGGCAGGCGAGCTGGCCGAGGGCCTTGCAGGCGGCGGCGCGCACCATGTAGTCGCGCTTCTGGTCGGTGGCGAAATCGTGCAGCAGTTCCAGC
>CAZWQJ010000094.1:0-15467 GCA_964635825.1 uncultured Victivallales bacterium
CATGCCTCCCTCGCCCCCGTCGCGGGGGAGAGGGCCGGGGTGAGGGGCCACGACGTCGCCGGGAGTCGAGCCGGGTGCCGCCCCGGCCGCGTTCACCAACCGGCTACCCGCGCGCAAACTGCCGACAAACCACGCCCGCCTCCGCCAGCAGCGCTCGCGTCTGCGCACTGAAGCAGTACTCCGCCTCGTACACCACTTCCACAATACCCGCGTTGATGATCATCTTCGCACACAACAGGCACGGACTCAGCGTGCTGTAGATCATCGCCCCACCCACCGCGATCCCGTGATAGGCCGACTGAGTGATCGCGTTCTCTTCCGCATGGCAGCAGATGCACTCACCCAGATCGCTGCCCGACGGCGCGTCGCTCGCACACCGCGCGCAACCACCCTCAAAGCAGTTCTTCACCCCGCGCGGAGTCCCATTGTATCCCGTCGAAATGACGCGCCGCTCCTTCACAATCACGGCCGCCACCTGGCGGCGCGAACAGTTCCCGCGCGTCGCCACCACATGCGCGATGTTCATGAAATACAAATCCCAATCCGGCCGGCCTGCAGCATCCATATTCACCCCGTCAGCATGCCCACCCCTCCCCACCCCGTCAACGGCCGATTACCACAGGGCGCATCTGCGAGTTGGTGCGAGCCCGTCTATGAAACGGGCCTGCGCCTCGAAGGGGCGCGGCCTACTGTGCGAAGCCCGTGACGTTCGAGGAGAAGTAGGGCGGCGCTCTCCGAGCGCCAGCCTCTGCACCAACTCGCAGATGCGCCCATTGCCACAGGACAAAAGCGAATTCCGTGGACGCCCCGCCCCCCCCAATGGCAGCATTTCCCCAGGAGGTTGGCCATGTTCACCAGCGACCGCTCGGTTCTCGTCCTCATCGACGTTCAAGGAAAACTCGCAGAACTGATGGTCCGCCGCGATGACCTCTATCGCCACCTCGATCGCCTCATCCGGGGCGCTCAGGCTCTCCAGATTCCCATCCTCTGGACCGAACAGAACCCCACCCGCATGGGCCCCACCGTCGAACCCTTGCGCACCCTCCTGCAATCCATTGCCCCCATCCCCAAAATGAGCTTCAGTTGCGCCGGGGAACCCGTCTTCGCCAAAGCTCTAGCCGCCCTGAACCGCAACCAGATCATCCTGGCCGGCATCGAAACCCACGTCTGCGTCTTCCAAACCGCCGCCGACCTCGTACGCAACGGCAACTCCGTCGTCGTCCCCGCCGATGCCGTCTCGTCCCGATCCGAGGACAACTACCGCGTCGGCCTCGAACGCATCCGCACCGCCGGCGCCACCATCGCCAGCGTCGAATCAATCCTCTTTGAACTCATGCGCACCGCCGACCACCCCGCATTCCGCACCATACTTGCACTGGTCAAATAGCGCGCACCCCACCTCCGCGTTCACCCCCGACGGCGGCCGATCGCCCCAGAACGTCGCGTCCCGCATTTCGCGATCCACCTCGCCTTGACATCACCGAAGTGCCCGTCCATAACACGTTCCACGGAACAGCATCACCCGCGCCCATGTCGCCCGCTTAGGAACATCTCCCGTGCTCGGGATTCATACACACATCGCCATCCTCGTCGCCGCACTTGCACTCCCCGCCGGCATTCCCGCCGCGACGAATATCCGCGTCGACCAACCCGCCACAAATTGGGCCTCGCCGGCCACCATCAGCCAGTTTGGCGCGGACCTCCACACGCTCTTCACCGGCATCACCAACCGCATCGCCGGCTCCCCCGGCAACCGCGCCGTCGAGGACCGCATCATCACCCGCTTTCAGGAAAGCGGATTCCCCAATGGGTTCCTCTCCGGACAGGCCCCCTGCTGGGTTCCCGGAGAAACCTGGCTCGTCTTGCCGGACGGCCAACGCCTCCCCTTGCTCCCCATGCACCCCGGCTTCTTCCGACCAGGCAATCTGCGCACCCCAGCCACCAACATCATGGCCGTCTATGTCGGGCCCACCAACCCGGCCGCACGGCGTGTCACTCAAGCCGATGCGCTCCAATGGGCCGATGGACTCCCACTCCACCAGGCCCTCGTCGTCCAGGAATACGACGGCAAGTGGCAGGATCTCCACCAACTAGGCCCGCCCGAAGCCTATGTCTTCATCGGCGCGGACCAGCACCGGCGCTCCGATACCTTCGGCAAGCTGGGCACCAAGGAACTCCGCGTCCCCCGCTTCTATCTCCCGCCCGCAGAAGGCGCCCGCCTCCGCGACCTCTTGCTTCAGGCCAACCGCCAGTTGCCCGTACGCATCGAGGCGTCACCCTCGCGCTGGGTATCACAAACCATCCGCCACCCGTGGGTCTTTATCCCAGGATCCGATCCGTCGCTCGAACGCGATGTCGTCCTCATCACCGCCCCACTCGATGCCAATGGACTCGTCCCCAACATCGCCGAAGGCGGCATCGCCGCGGCCAACCTCCTCATGCTCACTCGCATCCTCGAGCGTGCAGCCTCCCAACCACCCGCGCGCTCCATCCTGCTCGCCGCCGTCAATGCCCGCTCCCAGTTCCACCTCGGCGACCGCCTGCTCGCCTGGAACCTCATCGCCCCCGCCGACCGCGTCGAGGCCGTACGCGATGCCATCGTCAACGACCTCCACACCCAGGAACTCCTCGCCTCCTACCTCCGTCGCTTCCACCTCGACGGAACCCACCTCGCCGAGGACGATGCCTTCGCTCACGAACTCCGCACCTTGACCGACCGCTCCCTCGGCACCGTTCTCTCGATCAAGCAGCCCCTCGTCGCCGCCGCAAAGAAGGACGTCAATCGCCTGCGGGCACAACAGGTCGATCTCGCCCGCCGTCCGCTCCCCGACGACACCGCCGCTCGCGAACAAGCCCTCGCCGAACGCGATGCGGAACATCGCCGACTCGAAGACCAGCGTCAGCAGTATGTGAACATCCTCTCGCTGTTCAATAAGTTCGGCACCCAAACAACCTTGAGCGAACTCGCCAACGTCTCACCCGCATCCCTCGACATCCTTCGCGCCTACGTCGCCACCCTCTTGCATACTCAGGAACGCAGCGCCGCGCTCAATCGCGAGGAACTCCAGCAAAGCCTCCTGAACGCCGAGTGCCGGCGCACCCTCGGTGGCCGCCGCATCGCCTTCGTCCTCTCGCTCGAACTCGACGGCGATTCACCCATGCTCGGCCTTTGCTCCGGCGCCGATTGGGGCGATGCCGCCGGCTGGCAGAATCGCTTCGGCCACAATGCGTCCGCCGTCACCACCCGCCTCCAGTCCAACTCCGGCGATCCCCGCCCAGCCCTGCTCGTCGACACCATGACCCGCGCCGGCGGCCTCCCCGAAGGCTACTACTTCCCCGCCTTCCCCGCCCCTGGCGCCCTCGCCTGCTACCACCGCACCGAGGCCACCCCCGCCTTCGCCATCCGCAACGTCTTCGCCACCTATGCCCGCGGCTTCACGCCCGACGACACCATCGCCAACCTCGACACCCGCAACTTCGCCGCCATCGACGCCTACCTCGGCGCCTACCTCCCCGCCCTCCTCGCCGATCCCAGCCTCACCAACCCCTCCGAGTTGCCGCGCTTCGAACGCCGCCGCAGCCGCATGACCACCCAGTGGTCCGGCCGCATCTCCACGCGCCAGTTCGACGAGTTCGCCGCCGATGTCATGCCCACCCTCCCCGTCCCCGGCAGCGTCGTCATCGTCCGCGATCTCCTCTCCGTCCCCTGGATCGACGCGCAGGGGACCATCCCCATCCACATGAGCCTCACGGACGAACGCGCCGTCACCACCATCTATGGCCTCCCCTGGAGCCCCGACCGCAAAACACTCCTCTGCGACGCCTTCCGCTACGATGACCAGTTCGTCGACGCCGAATTTGCGGTCGATGGCGGCGACGTCAACACGCGCCTTCATGCCGAAATCCGCAGCGATACCGAAATCGACAAAACCCTCGCGCTCTTCCCCTGTCGCGAGTTCCCCGTCTTCGATCGCACCGACAGCTCGCTGCTCTCCGCGTTCCCGATCGTGCCCCAGGAGTACCTCATCCTCTCCGCCTCTCGCAACGCCGCCCCACGCCGCTTCGGCTTCTACGGCGCCACCTGCCTCACCTCCTCCAAACGTGAACCCTTCATCTTCCCGGGCTCTCCCGGCTTCGGCGTCTATCTCGAAGCCGGCGAACGCCTCAAGCTCGTCACCCGCAAACGCCGCCCACTCATCCAGGCCACCGCTCAGGAACCCACCGGCATCGGCTTCACCCAGGCATCCGATATGGGCCCAGGCTTCTTCGACGCCGTCACCCGCGACCTCTCCATCCTCAACCGCGATCGCCTCTCCCGCCTGCGCGGCGTCTCCGATGAACTGGCCCAGCAATTTCTCAAACGTGGCGACGCCGCCATCGTCCGCATGCGCGAGGCCTACGCACGCCACGACTACACCACCTACAGCCGCGAACGCTTCGAAGCCCTCGGCGCTCAGGTCAAGGCCTACACCCAGACCACCGCCATCACCAATGACATGCTCAAGGCCGTCATCTTCTACATGGCCCTCATGCTCCCCTTCAGCTTCTTCCTTCAACGCCTCCTCTTCAAAACCGTCCGCATCGAAGCGCAAATGGGCCTCTTTGTCCTCATCTTCGTCCTGACGTTCATCGTCTTCCGCATCATCCACCCCGCCTTCCGCATCGCGCAATCCCCGGAGGCCATGTTCATCGCCTTCGTCATGGGCGGCCTCGCGCTCTTTGTCATGACCATTCTCCGCGGCCGCTTTGAAGGCGAAATGCAGCTCCTCTTCCAAACGTACACCGGCATGGACACCGCCGATGTCGCCTACTCCACCGCCGGCCAGCAGGCCATGCTCATCGGCGTTCAGAACATGAAGCGCCGCCGCATCCGCACCCTCCTCACCACCGCCACCATCGTCCTTGTCACCTTCACCATGCTCGCCTTCTCATCCATCACCAAAACCCTCAGCCCCACCGTCATCCCCATCGCCAACGCCTCCCCCTACACCGGCATCTTCTATCACTGGCCCGGGCAGGTCATGGATAGCGGGACCGCCGCCGTGCTCCAAACCATGTTCGCCGATTCCACCAACATCGTGCAGCGCCTCTGGGCCCTCTCCCCGCGCAAAACCGAGGGCCAGAAACTTATCCGCCGCCCCGTCCAGATCGCGTGCCCATCCCGCGGCACCGTCGCCCAGATCGATGCCATCCTCGGCCTCCAACCCGAAGAGGATGGCTTCATCGCCCGCATCCCACTCCTCCCAGGCGGGCGCTTCTTCTCCTCCGCCGACGCACGCGAGGTCATCGTCACCCGCGCCGTCGCCGACCAGCTCGGCATCACCCCCGACACCCTCGCCGCCGCCAGCCTCCAGTTCATGAATGAGCTCTACGCCATCGTCGGCATCCTCGATGACACCCGCTTCGCCGAAATCCGCGACCTCGACGGCCGCCCACTCCTCCCCATCCAGGTCCGCTTCAAAATCCGCGGGCAGGAGGAAACCACCGCCTTGGGCGGCGACCTCGACTCGCAAAGCGACGCCGGCACCGAATACGTCAGCACCTCCATGCTCATGCTCATGCCGTCCGGAACACTCGCCGCCCAATCCGTCATGCCCCCCGCCATCTACAGCGTCTCCATCCGCTTGCCCGATGGCGCCTCACTCTGGCAGCAGGTTGAACGCCTCCTCGCCGCCACCGAGGCCCGCTTCTTCGTCGGCAGCCGCACCCCTTTCCGCGCCGGCTCCGCCAATGCCCGCGACCTCAACGCCGGCATCTATTACATGGGCGCCGGCTACCGCACCTCCATCGGCGGATTGTCCGTGCTAATTATACCAATACTGATAGCAAGTACCATTATCCTGAACACCATGCTCGGATCCGTCTACGAGCGCAAATCGGAGATTGCCGTCTACAATGCCGTCGGCCTCAACCCCAACCACATCGGCCTCTTCTTCCTCGCCGAGGCCTTCGTCTACAGCGTCATAGGATCCGTCGGAGGCTATCTCATCGGCCAGAGCCTCAGCATGCTGCTCAGCGCCCTCGACCTCGTCCGCGGCATCAACCTCAACTTCTCCTCACTCAATGTCGTCTACGTCATCGCCTTCACCGTCGCCATCGTCATGCTCTCCACGCTCTATCCCGCCTTCCTGGCCGCGCGCGCCGCCGTCCCCTCCGGCAAACGCAAGTGGTCCATTCCCCCCCACGATGGCGCCACCATGGACATCGCCTTCCCCTTCATCTATCCCCCTCAGGCCGTCGCCGGCGTCCTGCACTATGTCCACCAGTACCTCGCCCGATTCACCGAAGCCACCCTCGGCGATCTCCTCGCCTCATGCGAAGAACGCTCCCGCGGCCTCGACCCCGCCAACCGCCCCACCTATCGCGCCGTCTACCACCTCGCCCTCGCCCCCTTCGATCTCGGTGTCACCCAGCGCATCACCTTCACCGCCCGCTATGAAGACCTCGTCCGCGCCTACCGCATCCACATGCGCATCGAACGCCTCTCCGGTCAGGACACCAACTGGGAGTGGACCAACCGCCCGTTCCTCGAGCGCCTGCGGCAGCACCTCATGCGCTGGCGCAACCTCTCCGCCACCGAACACGCCGCCTACTTCGCCCAGGCCGCCGCGGACGAGGCACCCGCGCCCGCCCGGAAGGAGGAACCATGTTCCGCCTGAAGCGTGGTCAGGATCGCGAAATCGAACAGTACCGGGCCCTCATGCAGCCCCCCGAGGAGTTCCACGAGGGCTTCTCCTGGAAAACCGTCCTCGGCGCGGTCTTCCTCGGCATGATCATGATGCCCGCCTCCATGTACCTCATGCTCTTCGCCGGCAACACCGGCGACATGGCCAACGCCGCCCGCTGGGTCACCATCATCATCTTCGCCGAGATCGCCCGCCGCTCCCTCAAAGACCTCAAAATGCAGGAAGTCTACATCCTGTACTTCATGGCCGGCCTCACCTCGACCCTCCCGTTCAAGGGCCTCCTCTGGAATCAATATCTCGTCACCTCCGAGTTCGCGCGCGGCATGGGCGTCGCCCAGGAAATCCCCACCTGGTGGGCGCCCTCTGCCGATGTGCTTGCTCACAGCGGGCGCACCTTCTTCACCCGCGAATGGCTCGCCCCCATCCTCTTCGTCTCCCTCTCCCTCCTCATCCAGAAGCTCGACAACTATGGCCTCGGCTATGTCATGTACCGCATCACCAACGACGTCGAGGAACTCCCCTTCCCCCTCGCTCCCGTCGGCGCCTCCGGCATCGTCTCCCTCACCGAAACCAAGGGCAGCCGTGAACCCTGGCGCTGGCGATGCTTCTCCATCGGCGGCATGCTCGGCCTCGCCTTCGGCCTCATCTACATCGGCATCCCCGCCGTCAGCGGGGCCTTCCTCGCACGCCCCATTCAGCTCATCCCCATCCCTTGGCTCGATCTCACCCCGGCCCTCTCCCGCTTCATCCCCGCCACCCCCATCAACCTCACCTTCGATCTCGGCTCCTTCCTCTTCGGCGCCGTCATGCCCTTCTGGGCCGTCATGGGCGGCATCTTCGGCGTCCTCTTCACCTTCACCCTGAACCCCATCCTCTACCGCCACGGCATGCTCCCCAGTTGGACCCCTCAGATGGGTTTCGTCGACACCACCTACACCAACCAGGTCGATTTCTACCTCTCCTTCGGCGTCGGACTCACCGCCGCCGTCGCCCTCATCAGCCTCGGCCAAAGCCTCGCCCCCCTCCTGCGCGCCTTCACCACCCGTGGCCGCTCCAGCGCCGCCAACCACCTCTCCGACCGCCCATCCGCCTGGCACCGACTCGTCACCAACAACGTCCGCCGCGGCGATTTTTCCATCTTCCTCGCCCTCGCCATCTATGTCTTCACCACCGCCGCCTGGATCGGCGCCTCCGCCTGGCTCGTCCCCGGCTTCCCCTGGATCTTCTTCGTCGCCTACGCCGCCCTCTACGTCCCCCTCATCTCCTACGCCACCGCCAAACTCGAAGGCCTCTGCGGGCAGGCCCTCCACATCCCCATGGCGCGCGAGGCCACCTTCATCCTCAGCGGCTACAAGGGCGTCGGCATCTGGTTCGCCCCCATCCCCGAACCCAGCTATGGCCTCCAGGTCGTCGAGTTCCGCATCCTCGAACTCACCGGCACCCGCATCTCCGGCCACATCAAAACCCAGCTCGTCACCCTCCCCATCGTCATCGTGTCCACCATCGTCTTCTCCCAACTCCTCTGGCAACTCGCACCCGTGCCATCCGAAGCCTATCCCTTCGCCTTCCGCATGTGGGATCTGCAAGCCAAGCAGCAATGCCTCACCATCAGCGCCACCATGGAGGGCGGATCGCTCTTCATGGAGGCCTGGCGCTGGGACTACGTCAGCGCCGGACTCCTCTCCGGCACCCTCGCCTACGCCGGCCTATCCGCCCTCGGACTCCCCACCCTGCTCGTCTTCGGCATGGTCCGCGGCATGGGACTCGCCTTCCCGGGCGCCATCATCTTCCAGACCCTCGGCGCGCTCTGCGGCCGCTATTACTTCCGCCGCCGCTTCGGCGATATGTGGCTGAAGTACGCCCCCGTCCTCCGCGCCGGCTACTCCTGCGGCATGGGCCTCATGGGCATGCTCGCCATCGCCTTCTCCATCCTTCAAAAAATGATGGCCCCACTGGTATATTAACCCCCCGACATGCCCCTCCAGCTATCATCAGATGAATCGTCCTCAATACGAATTTTCGAGGAACACTCAACACCCAACTTCCTCTTTTCCGAACTTGAGCGTTGAGCGTTCAACGTTGCGCGTTGCACAACCAATAACCAATAACCAATAACCAATAACCAATAACCAATAACTGATAACCGATAACCGATAACCGACTCTCCTCCCCATGCCCCCCTCCCCCCCACACCGCCTCACCGCACGCGCCTTCTTCTGGGGCGCCGTCGTCAGCGCACTCTTCGCCGCGCTCACGGTCTTCGTGGGGCACCGCCGCGGCCTCTACGTCACCTCCACTCAGATCCCCGTCTTGCCCTATGTGCTGCTCTTCGCCAGCGTGCTCGTCATCAATCCCCTCTGCCGCCTCCTGCGCATCATCCGCCCGTTCTCCCTCGCCGAAATTCTCACCGTCTTCATCATGGGCAGCGTCTCCGCCGGCATCTCCACCTTCGGACTCTCCGCGCAACTGATTCCCATCTCCGGCAGCCTCTTCAATAGCGCTTGGTACAACGACCAGACCAAGTGGAATCTCTACATCGCCCCCCACGTCAACGATCGCTTCTTCCTCGCCGAGGACGGGCTCCAACTCGCCGCCCGCGAATATGCCGATGCCATCGCCGCCGCCAAAGCCGACACCGACAACGAGCCCGCCCGCCTCCAACGCGATGCCGCGCGCGCCAACCTCGCCGCACTCGAAGCCCGCGCCTTCGCCAAGGTCGACCTCTTCCGTCGCGGCCTCCCCCGCGACATGCGCGCCATCCCCGGACTCATTCCTTCATCCTCCGATTCCGTCTCCACTTACCGGGCCCGCGTCCAGCGCCTCCTCCATGGCCGCCGCTCGCTGGATGCCCTCGACGCCGCCTCCCGCGCCTTGCTCCAGCACCACGACGCCGACGCCGCCGACCATCTCGCCCACGCACGCGAGGCCCTCATCCCCGTCTCCGATCTCGCCCCTCTCCGCCAACAGCTTCAACACGCCGAACAGGATCTCGCCGCCTTGCGCCGCGAAGCCGCCGATCTGGATGCCCGCCTCACCGACTTCTACGCCGAGGCCCGCGTCAATGCCGCCGAACGCAACCGCATCCAGGCCGCCCTCGATCGCGCCCATCGCCGCGCCACCGAACTCGATCGCGAACGCAAGACCGCCAACTCGCGTATCGAATCGCTGCAACGCGAAATCAACTCCACCCAGTCCGTCGCCGACATGCTCGTCACCCTCGCCGACCTGGAAAACCGCGTCCGCCAATCCGATCCCCAGAATGTCGCCGCCGAAATCCCCGCCCTCGCCGCCCGCTATCGCCTCTTCGACGCCTCGCTCGACCGATTCCTCGTCGGCGATATCCCCTGGCTCCAATGGTGGCGCCCGCTCTCGCGCTGGGGCCTCCTCATCGGCGTCACCTACCTCGTCCTCCTCTGTCTCAACGTCCTGGTATTCCGCCAATGGGCCCACCACGAAAAGCTCACCTTCCCCCTCGCCGACCTCCCCGAATCCATCGCCGGCCTGAACGACCCATCCCCCGGCCGCATCCCCCGCCTCTTCACCGATGGCGCCTTCTGGACTGGCCTCGCCATCTCCGCCTCCGTCCTCTCCTGGAATCTCCTCTGCTCCCTCGATCTCATCCCCGGCCTCACCCCCCTGAATCTCGACATCGTCTGGCGCCCCTACATCGAGCAAACACCCCTACAGGCCCTCCTCCCCAGCACACGCAGCACCATCTTCTTCACCATGATCGGCCTCTCGTTCCTCGCTCCGCCCCGCATCTCATTCTCCCTCTGGTTCTTCCATGTCATCTTCCTCCTGCAGCTACTCGCCCTCGTCTGGATGGGCCATGGCGTCAACTCGGACTCCTTCCCCAGCGAGTGGTGGTTCACCATGAATTTCCGCACCGCGCAGGGCGGCGGCGCCATCCTCGTCTTCTCCGCCGTCGTCCTCTACAAGTGCCGCCAATACCTGTTCTGCTGCTTCCACGCCCGCGCCATCCGCGATCTCGAACCCGACGAACGCATCGAACTCCGCGCCGCCTCCGCTCTCTTCCTCTCCGGCACCGTCCTCCTGATCACGCTCCTCTCTTGGGGCCTCGGCGCCGGCGTCCCCGCCTCCACCTACTACGTCCTGGTCGCCCTCATGATCTCCGTCGGCCTCGTGCGCGCCGTCGCCGAAGGTGGGATCCTCGCGTTTCAGGCCTGGGCCAACCCCTTCCATTTCATCCGCACCCTCGTCGGCTTCGACAAATCCTGGACCTCACCCGCCCTCTTCACCCCGCTGATGATCTACCACTCCATCATGTTCCTCGACGTAAAGACCTTCATCGCCCCCGCCATGGCCAACGCCCTCAAAATCCGCAGCGATCTGCGCCTCTCCCGCGCCCGCTTCCATGCCGCCATCGCCGTCGCCATCGCCGTCGCCGCCGTCGTCGCCGTCACCACCGAACTCGTCATGGCCTACTCCACCGGCGCCAATGAACTCGGCGACTGGTTCTACAACCAATTCCCCAAGGTCTCCACCTACGGCTTCATCGCCCAAACCGCCACCGCCCCGCCCGCCGCCTCCGCCGCCGACCGACTCTGGATCGTCGCCGGCGCCGCCCTCATGGGCACCCTCCTCATCCTCCGCCAATTCCTCTTCTGGCTCCCGCACCCCATCGGCCTCATCATGTTCGTCAGCCCCCTCATGACCGCCTACTGGTTCTCCATCCTCGTCGGCTGGCTCGCCAAATCCACCATCTCCCGCTATGGCAGCCGCGACCTCTACGCCCGCGCTCGACTCTTCTTCATCGGCCTCATCGTCGGCGAACTCATCCTCGTCGCCCTCGCCATGCTCCTCCCTTTCCTCTTCGACATCCGCTTCGACCAAATCAACATCGACCTCAACAAGAGCTACCTCTAGCCCTCTCGATCTCCCACGATGCCCCAACCGACAGAATGAACACGCCCCCCCCAACGCCCACCCCCCAACCCCCAACCCCCAAGTCGGCATCCTCCGAACTTGAACGTTGCGTGTTGAACGTTGAACGTTCCGCGTTTCCCTCCCCCTCCTCCCCAACGCCCCCCACCACCGTCCCCGACCAGGTCAACATCCCCTGGCGCATCGCCTTCACCGTCAGCTGGGCCAGCCTGCGCCGCCGCCTCTTCCGCTCTCTCATCACCATCACCGGCGTCGTCCTCGCCATCGCCTTCCTCACCTACATGCTCGTCACCAACAACATCACCACCGCACTCGTCGCCGCCAACATCGATGACCTCAACGTCCTCCTTCAAAAAGCCGGCGTCGACATCCTTGCCGCCGGCGCCACCGACACCCGCATGATCCTGCTCATCACCCTCTCCCTCCTCACCTGCCTCGTCGGCATCATCAACGCCATGCTCATGTCCGTCACCGAACGCACCCGCGAAATCGGCACCATGAAATGCCTCGGCGCACTCGGCTCCTTCATCGTCCGCCTCTATTTCATCGAGGCCGTCATGCAGGGCGTTCTCGGCACCCTCGCCGGCATCGCCCTCGGCATCCTCGTCAGCCTCATCGTCGCCATCCATGCCTACCACGGCCACGTCCTCAATCTGCTCCCCACCGCCGCCATCGCCGCCTCCGTCACCATGGCCCTCCTCATCGGCGCCGGCATCTCCATCGTCGCCGCCATCGCCCCAGCCCGCTGGGCCGCCGCCAAGGAACCCGTCGACGCCATGAGGGTCGAACAATGAGCGCCGAACTCGTCGTCTCCGCCGTCGATGTCACCAAGGCCTACCGCATGGGCGAAGAAACCGTTCACGCCCTGCGCGGCGTCTCGCTCGATGTCTTCCGCGGCGAGTACCTCTCCATCATGGGCCCCTCCGGATCCGGAAAATCCACCTTCTTCAACATGGTCGGCGCTCTCGACCGCCCCACCACCGGCAGTATCCGCCTCGCCGGTCACCTCCTCGAGGACCTATCCCCCAGCCAGCTCGCCTGGCTCCGCTGTCACCACATCGGCTACATCTTCCAAACCTTCAACCTCATCCCCAGCATGACCGCCCTCGAGAACGTCGCCCTCGCACGCCTCTTCTATGGCCGCCGCCCCGATGACGCCTCTCGCGACGCCGCCGATGCCCTCGCCCGCGTCGGCCTCTCCCACCGCCTCCATCATGTCCCCGACGCTCTCTCCGGCGGCCAGCAGCAGCGCGTCGCCATCGCCCGCGCCATCGTCAACCAACCCGCCATCATCCTGGCCGATGAACCCACCGGCAACCTCGACCTCCATACCGGCGAAGACATCATCGCCCTCCTCGCCAAAATGAAATCCGATCTCGGCATCACCATCATCGCCGCCACCCACGACACCAAGATGCTCTCCGCCTCCGACCGCGTCGTCTGGATCAAGGACGGCCGCATCGCACGCGTCGCACGCCGCGATGAACTCAATATCGATATCGGCACCATCGACGGCCACGCCACCCTCTAACCCCAACGCCATGTCGCCCACCGCCCCCAATCCCGCCCTCCACCGCTTCGCCTGGGACGGACTCTCCATCGAAATCCCCACCGACTGGAACCTCGCCCACTATCGCTTCAGCCGCTCCGGTTCCCAGGTCCGCCTCGAAGATGACGAATCCCTCCGCCTCCAGATGGATTGGATCCACACCCGCCGCCCCGTCTCCTCCAACACCCTCGAACAGCGCGTCGCCCGCCAGTCTCGCGCCGTCGCCGCCGCCGCCATCAAAAGCATCCCCGTCCCCAACATGCCCGCCCCCTGGTCCGCCCTCCTCCACACCCTTCCGGATGGACGCCACCTCGCCATCGCCAGCCGCCTCTCGCGCAACCAATGCACCGTCGTCGTCCTCCAACTCCTCGCCGAACGCGAACCGGAGCCCGCCACCATGCGCCGCCTCCGCGACGTCACCGCCTCCTTCGTCCACCACGAAGGCACCACCATCCCCTGGCGCGTCTATGACGTCGCCTTCGACCTGCCCCGCCAGTGGTGGCTCATCGACACCGCGTTCGCCGCCGGCAGCAAACGCTTCCTCTTCCAACTCCGCCTCCGCCGCCTTCACATCTGGCAGTGCGCCGTCGCCTCCATCGCCCTCCGCGGCCGCACACCCGCACAGTTCGCCGTCGATCTCCTCCGCACCCACCGCCCACTCCGCAACCACCGCTTCATCGCCCTCGACCAACACCGCCTCGCACTCGACCCCCGCCGCCGCTGGCCCATCCTCCCCGCCGATGACCTCGGCCGCGCCTGCCTCCGCTACTCCGGTTCCTGCATCCTTCTCCCCAACCAGGACAGCCTCTTCCTCTCCCTCTTCAACTACCGCACCCCGTCCGATATCGCCGCTCTCCGCCCTCACCTCCCTCCAGACCGATTCCCCTGGATCCACGCCCCGGAACTCGCCCTTTGACTTCCCTCAACGGACCCGTATACTTCTCCCCTCACATCCGCAAAACACAGGGCTAACGCATGAATATCCAGACACTCTTCGCGGAACGCATCGGCGGCGCCTCCTTCGGAACCTCCAATGCCATCTACAAGTTCGAGAAAATCAAGCGCGCCAAGGCCGAGGCTCGCCGCAACCACCCCGCCACCGAGTTGCTGGATTTCGGCGTCGGGGAACCCGACCGCATGGCCCCCGTCGCCATCCGCGAGGCCCTCAAAAAGGCCGTGGATGACCCCGCCAACCGCGGCTACTCCGACAACGGCATCGACTCGTTCAAGCGCGCCGCCGCCGAATACATGCGCACGTTCTTCGGCGTCTCGGACCTCAATCCCGAGACCGAGATCATCCACAGCATCGGCTCCAAGCCCGCGCTCGCCATCATGCCCATGTGCTTCATCAACCCCGGCGACGTCTCCATCACCACCGTCCCTGGCTACCCCGTCCTCGCCACCCACACCGCCTACCTCGGCGGCCGCGTCGTCAAGCTGCCCCTGCTCGCCAAGAATGGCTTCTACCCCGACCTCACCTCCATCGATGCCGACTCCGCCCGCCAGGCCAAACTCTTCTACGTCAACTACCCCAACAACCCCACCGGCGCCCCGCCCTCCGAGGCCTTCTTCGACGCCCTCATCGCCTTCGCCACCCGTCACAATATCCTCATCGTCCAGGATGCCGCCTATGCCACTCTCGTCCACGGACGCCCGCCGCTTTCCATCCTAAGTCGCCCCGGCGGAAAAGACGTGGCCGTGGAACTGCACTCGATGAGCAAGAGCTACAACATGACCGGCTGGCGCCTCGGCTTCGTCGCCGGAGCCGCCCCCGCCGTCAAGGCCTACGGCGAGGTCAAAGACAACCTGGACTCCGGCCAGTTCAAGGCCATTCAGGTCGCCGCCGGCGCCGGCATCGCCGACCGCGCCCTCGCCGACAGCATCCGCGAGCATTACGAAACCCGCTTGCGGAAATTGGTGTCCGCTCTTCAGCGCGCCGGCGCCCACGCCGCCATGCCCGGCGGCACCTTCTACCTCTACGTCCCCGCCCCGCGCGCGGCCCACGGCAAGGCCTTCCAGAATGCCGAGGACGCCTCGCAGTTCTTGATCAAGGAGCACCTCGTATCCACGGTGCCCTGGGATGATGCCGGCGCCTTCCTGCGCTTCTCCGCCACCTTCGAGTCCGCCGGCGATCACGACGACGACCGCGTCATCGCCGAACTCGAACGCCGCCTCCAGCTAGCCGAATTGCAGTGGTAGCCCCCATCGCGCCCCCTGCATCAGATAATTTGGAGGGCGAGGCTGCGCCGAGCCACTTGAAGCGTGGATTTGGAGGGCGAGGCTGCCGTGCCCGCCGTAGCCCCCCGGCGAAGGCGGGAGCCGAGCCT
>CAZWQJ010000095.1:0-15455 GCA_964635825.1 uncultured Victivallales bacterium
GTTGCCGCGGAACCCGCTCGGCACAGCCTCGCGCTCCAAAGGGGCCACTTGGAGCGCGAGGCTGTGCCGAGCGTCAGGTTCTACGCGGCGCCCGGCCACGTTGCCCTCACACGCCTTTCTCCGGCGCCGCCGGCGGCGGGGCGATGCGCTCGAAATAGCGCGAGCGGCTGGACTGGCTGGGCTCCACGCAGCGGATGGTTCCGTCCTTGCACAGGGCCTGCAAATCCTTCGTGGCCGTGTTGGGCGAGACCCCGAGGATATCCATGACCTCCTTGCGGGTCAGTTTGCCGTAGCGCGAGAACAGCACGCGCAGGCGGTCGAGGCGGCGCAGGGGCGAGCGGCCCTTGCGCAGCAGCGCATCGGCCTGCTCGTCGCTCATGCTGCCGTCTGTCTGGCGCACGGCCACCGGGCGGGGCGGCAGGATCAGTTGCCGCGGAGGCACCGTCACCGGGGGCATGCCTGGGGTCACGGGCGTCACCGGTGGCGGTGCGGGTGCGGGCGGCGGCAGGCTCGCCACCGCGGGCGGCGGCACCGGCTCCGTCTTGATCCGCTCCCGCACACTCTGAAAGCGCAGGTCCAGGTCGTCCAACGCGTAGGCCAGCTTGTCCGAATGCATCAGGCGCATGCGCTCGATCACGTTGCGCAGCTCGCGGATGTTGCCGGGCCAGTCGTAGACGCGCAGGGCCTCGCGCAGATCGTCCGTCATCGTGGCATGGATCCCGATGCGCCGCCCCAGGTCGAGGAAGTGCCGCACCAGGGGCAGAACGTCGTCGCGCCGCTCGCGCAGGGGAGGGATGTAGATGCCCAGCCGCTGCAACCGGAACATGAGGTCGCGCCGAAAGCGCCCCTCATCCGCCAGCTTGGCCAGATCGCTATTGGTGGCCGCCACGATGTGGCAGTGGATACGCCGCGTGCGCGTGCTGCCCACCGCCCGGATTTCCCCGGTCTCCAGCACCCGCAGCAAGGACGATTGCAGACGGGCCGTGATGTCGCCGATTTCGTCCAGCAGGATGGTGCCTTCGCCGGTGGCCTCGAAGAGCCCCTTGTTGGCGCGCTCCGCCCCCGTGAACGCGCCGCGCTCGTGCCCGAACAACTCGGACTCCAGCAGCGTCTCCGTAATGGCCCCGCAGTTCACCGCCGTGAAAGGCTGCTGCCGCCGCTTGCTCACCAGATGCAGCGCCCGCGCCACCAGTTCCTTCCCGGTCCCCGTTTCTCCCGTGATGAGCACCGGCGCATCCAGATCCGCAAACCGCAGCACCGATTCCCGGATCTCGATCACCGTCGGGCTTTTTCCCCGGATGATGTTGACCCCCAACCGCGCCGCCTCGTCCACCTCCTCGGCTTCGATGCCCGGGGTGGGGGTGGGGGCGGCTTCCCCGGTCACCGCGGGTGGCGCCGCGACCGCCACCGGTGTCGCCCCGGGAAGGGGGATCCCCGGCTTGCGGCGCTGAAGCTTCTTTTCCGCCGAGCGCGTCAGATCCAGGACATCGCCCTGGCTCAACTCGCAGGCCAGGCGCATTTCGAAGTCCAGCCGCCCCTTGGCCCGATAGCGCTCCACCGCCTGCAGCAACTCGGAAAAATGCTCCACCGCCCGCGTCCGGTTCGCCATGATCCACTGTGCGCGCGCGCTGAAAAAGTGATCTAGGTAATGGTGGTTGCCCCGGCCCTGGCGCATCTTGATCAGGCGCAGGGCGCTCTCCCCGTTGCCCGTCGCCAACTCCGCCCGGATCAGGTTGAACGAGTCGAACCCCGAGGTGAAGATCAGCCCCAGCAGCCGGTTGGCCTCCACCCGCGCCATGCGCAGCGCATCCTCCGTGTCGCGCCGCAACAGCGCATGAATCACCGCCACCCAGCGCAGCCGCACCCGCTCCGCTTCCGGCAGTGGCGTCAGCGAGGACTCCGGCTTCACGTGCATCAACGCCAGCAGATCCTGGTAGGCCGTGTAGGGGATGCGCGCCAGGTCCTTGGGGGCGTGCAGGCTGGTCTGCAACTCCGACATGAACATCGACGCATCCTGCACCCGCCCCGTCTCAATCGCATCCGTGAACTGCACGATCAACAGGCGGCTGACCTTGAAGCGGTCGTTGCTCTGCCACGACAACTCCTTCATCTCCGCCTGCGCCTCCACCCCCCGACCCTGCAACGCCAGAAACAGCGCCAGCTCCCACACGTACAGCCGCCGCCGCGCCGAGTGCGGCGAGATCCGCTGCAGGATCTCTTTCAACACCCGCTCGCACTTCGCCTTGTTCCCCGTCGTGTCCGCCAGAATGCTCTCCACCAGCATCGTCGTCGCAATCACTTCCGGATGCGTCGCGTCCGTAAACAACGACCGCGCCCGATGGATCAACGCCTGTGCAATCGACGGCCGCCCAATCCGACACGACAGCTCCGCCCAGTTGCTCAAAAACAGAATCAACAGCTCCGGATCCCACCCCGACAACGGCACCGCCTGCGCCATCTCCACCGTGTCCTTCGCCAGCCGCCGCCCCTCCAGGCAATCATGCAATTGCAGCAGCGCCTCCTCCAACAAACTGCGCGGCCGAGTCGACTCCTGCAGGATCACCGGGATCGGATAATCCGTCGTCACGTACCGGTCCACCACCGGATTCGATCGCTTTGCTGAAATTCCAGCGCCGTCTGTCATAAGCACCCCCAATGCGCGTATTATGCGCGCATGATGGAGTCTGATCCACAACAATCGGCGGAGAATCAAAATCCGTCGGATCGGGCTTATCAGTCTGATCTATTTGTGGTAGAACGTGTTACAAACAGTTTGCCATCTTGGCACGGCGATTGCCATATACGTGGCAGATGCAAGCGCTACTGAACATGACCGTGATCCCTCGCGTGGACTCCGGCCCCCCCGGCGGGCGTTTTATTCTCCGGCATGCGATGTTCAAGGCGCATGGCCACGGTTTGGTGCCCAGGTTCATCCATTTTGTAGAACAAGGCTGACGGTGTACATAGTGATTGACTGTAAGGGGGAAGCATGTATGGTTTCACGTCTATATTGGAGTCGTTTACGATCGATTACACGGTACAGTCCCATGGCCCCATCCAAAGTCACGTTCCTGTGAGTGCGCGTGTCACAGAATCAGCCACGCGGAGGCGGTTGACGGCCTCGTTTTCTATCGTGCGTGGGCATGGTGCGCTTTTCGTTGGGATGGTGCTGGGTGGACTTTTGCTGGCGGGGTGCTCCAAGGCCCCGGCGCCCGCGGAACCGACCGCAGGAGCGCCGGAATCCACCGTGACCGCTCCGGTCGCCCCCGTGACGGTTGCCGAGGCGCCCCCCGCCTCGGCGGGTCTGGCGGCAGCGCCGGCCGCGGTTGAACCGCCGGCCACGGAGTCTCCGGCTGAGTTGCAGGCGCGACGCGACGCCGTGGCGGCCGATCTGCAAGCCGCGCTGACCGCGCTAGCCGCCAGCACCAACCGGACGCGGGAACAGCTGATCGCCGAGGGTCTTTCGCCGGCCTCGAACCGGATTGCCGAAGCGCGCTTGCGCTCGACGGCGCGGGATCTGATTCGCGAGCGCGCAATTTTGGATCGGGCACTTGAGGGGGATGCGGCCGCCGTCGGCCAGCCGTAGGGCGTAGAATTGCAGTCAGCAGGGTTGACAACGGACTTATTGGTCTCTGAACGCGAGGAGCCTGTCATGGCGAACGAAGGAATGCTGTTGATGAAGAACGCGTCCCATGGGATGGCGGGAGCGAAGCCGGCCGGTGCATGGTGGGCAGGGGTGCTGGCGATGGCCCTGCTCGTGCTGGTCGTCCTGGGGGGAGGGACCGCCCGCGCCCAGGATGCCGACCTTGATGGGTTGTCGGATGGTGAAGAGGCCTTTCTCGGGACGAATCCCGATGCGCAGGACACGGATGACGACGGGATTCCCGACTTGCACGAGATCATCGGGGATCCAACAGGCGTGGAACTTCCGGAGACGCAGTACCTCTCGCATCCCACCTACTCGATGGCGCATTTCGATCCGACGCTGACCAATGCGCTTGGCCAGGTGTTGACGCCGCCGCGCAGTTTGGACTTGAGCGTGGTGGCGACGGCGGCCGGCGCGGCGTGGATGGGTATCGCGGTGCCGAATCCGACGCGCTTCGAGACGATGGGGGCCAATGGGTGGACGTTCGAGACATGGGTGCGCCCCGTCGCCGACGACACAACCGGTTCCTTGATCGCCTACCGCCTCGGCACGGGGCAAATCGGCGCGGAAATCGGGATCAGCAATGGCCTCGCCTATGCGCGCTTTCAGACGGCCGGTGGGATCTGGCGGACGGCGGGTGGAGTGACCGCCGGCAACGTGTCGTTGGCGACCAATCGCTGGCAGTATCTCGCGGGCGTCTGGGATCCGACGACCCGTGCCCTCAGCTTGCACGTCAACGGCCAGAAATTTGGCACGACCTCCTTCCTCCCGCCTGCGCAGGGCGTCGGCGCCATGTACATCGGCGGCCGCGGGGTCGCCGGCGAGGATGCCACCGTTCTGACGGCGGGGCGGATGGACGAAGTGCGCCTCTGGCGGGCCGCCCGCACCGGCGACGAGATCCGCACCTGGCAAGATCGCTTCCTGCAGTTTCCTCCCATGCCGAGTCAGTTGCGCGCGTATTACCGATTTGACGATGCCGGCCTCACGATTGAGGACTTCGCGGGCGGCCCCGTGATCGATCCGCTCACCTACGGCGTTGGTTTCCCCGCGTTCCCCAATGGCTACGGGCTGAACTTCTCCGCGGTCGGCACGTCGGACTGGGTTCCCACGGCCGATGCGCTCGCTCTGCGCGATATCGATGACGACGATCTCGATCTGTTGCCGGACTGGTGGGAGCAACTGTATAGCGGTTCCGAGACGATCTTGGAACCCTTCATGGACGAGGAAACGGACGGGCTGAACAACCTGTATGAATTCCGTTGCCGCACCAATCCCTACGATCTGGATACCGATAACAACAGTGTGGCGGATGGCTTGGAGGATCTGGACCAGGAGGGCCTGAACAACTCCGGCGAACAGCGCTGGCTGGTGGATCCGCAGGAAGTGGACACGGACGACGACAACTGGACGGATCGCCAGGAAGTGGATCGGGGCACGAGCCCGCGCCACCCGATGAGCCGCCCGGACTTCGCGACGGCCTCCTTCGATGGGGCGAGCAATGCCACGCCGGATATCGGCGTCGCCATTCCGGAGAATCAGCGGTTCGCGTTTGGCGGCGGCGGCTGGACCGTGGAATGCTGGTTCAACGCGACGGAGCCAGGCATCACCGGTGACCTCTTCACCTATCTGGGTCTGAACGGGGAAAGTCTGCGGATGGGGTTGACCAACGGCGTGCCCTTTGGGGAAATCTACAGCGGGGTCGGCGTGGTGGCGTCGGTGGGTGGCACGAACAGCGTGCCGCCGCTGGAGCTCAACACGTGGGTGCACCTGGCGATCAGCTTCTCGCCGGAAGACAACACCTTCCGTCTCTTCCGCGACGGGTTCCTACTGATCGCCAAGATTACGCTGGCGCGGCCCAACATCCTGCTGGGCGACGCCTTCCTCGCCCGGGGACTGACCGCCGGGTATCTAGACGAGCTGCGCATCTGGGCGGAAGCCCGCAACCCGGACGCTCTGGAGCGCTGGCAGCACAAGCTCATCCCGAGCTTTGAGATCGTCGATGCCGGCAGTTTCGATCCGAATCGCTATCTGGACGAGCTGCAACCGGAGTCTCCTTCGCCGGCGGGCGAAGCGGATCCGCTCTACGTCGTGGTGCCCGCCGTGGCGCCGCCGGAGACCGTCAACGGGGTCCCGCCCCCGCCGGCCGCCTGGTGGAACAGCATCTACAGCTACTCGGCCGATAACCTGCTCCGGCTCTACTACCGTTTCGATGACGGCGGGCCATCGGTGGAAGACTTCAGCCAGTTCCAGGATCGCGACTTCTACCTCGCGACGTCGGGCAGTGCGGTACAGAGCGCCCAACTGCAGGGCACTGACGATGCGGATGACGACGCGCTGCCGGATTGGTGGGTGGACCTGTATGCACTCAGCAGTTGGAATGATGTCTACCACGGCACCACCTTGGAAGTCCGCGGGGACCTGAACGTCGACGGGCTCATGACGGAGACCTATACGGATCCTCCCGGGAACTGGTCTCCGGGCAATCGCGGTCCCTGGTCCGCGCCGCCGCCTGAAGATGCATGGCCCCGGCCACTTCCTCTGCGCGGGCACATCCAGCGCGATTTCGTCGCCTTCGGTTCCTTCGGTTCCGCCTATTCCCATGAGGAGAACTTCGAGCTGATTCATCCGAAGTCGCGCATCTTCCACGACTCGGGACAGCACGTGTCGCTGGTGAAGTACTTTGTGCTGGCGCTGGATCCGGTGACCGCCACGCTCAACCTGCGCATCGACAAGGGCGCCGCGACGAGCGTGCGCGTGAATGGCATCCCGGTGGCGCTGAGCGGGACCGGCAGCACCAACGTGGCGTCGCTGCTCCACAAGGGGCGCAACCAGATCTCCATCCAAGCGCGCGACACGGCCGGACGGACGCAGAGCTATATGGTCCAACCTCCTTACTCCTACCTTTACAACCCTGGCGGGCAGACCCCGGTCATTGAAGAGCGGGAATGGCCGCCGCAGCTCTACACGTGGCCGCTGGCCGTCATGAAGATCGATACCTCCCTGAATGTCGACGGCGTGGACGTGGTCGCCCGTGGCGACGACGCCAAGTTCGATCCGCGGACGGTTTGGCACGGGCGCGTGGTGACGGACCTGCCGGCCCTGCGGCTTCCGGACCAGGCATTGCGGTTGCCCGAGCATCCGGACTACGGGGTGGAGCTGGATTCCGATGCCGACGGCATTCCGAACTACGTGGAGTTTCTGACCGGGGACAACCCCAAGGACGGCGACACGGATAACGACGGCATTCCGGACGCGGACGAGGATCTGGACCAGGACGCGCTGAGCAACCGCCAGGAGGTGGAGTGGGGGACGGACCCGCGGCTGGCGGACACCGACGACGACGACATTAGCGACTCGCTGGAGCTGGCGCGCAGCGGCGTGCCGACGGACGGCAACAGCCCGCTCACGAGCCGGGCCCTGCAGTTCGCGGGCGGCGGCCAGGCGGAACTGCCGCGCCAGCGTCGCCTCGCCTTGACCAACTGGTCGCTGGAAATGCGCGTTCGCCCCGATGCGGGTGGCGGCACGCTCCTGGAGCGCACGGTGGGAAGCGTAAGCAACGCCCCGCTGATCAACTACGGCTTGCGGCTTTCGAGCTCGAACACGGTGGTGGCTTACTTCTCGGACATCAACGGCAAGCTCGTGCAACTGGAGACGCTGCGCACGATCCCGGCGACGGGCAGCAACTGGACGCACCTCGCCGCGACCTACGACCTGAACACGCGCACGATGTCGCTCTATCTCGATTCCACGCTGGCCGCCCAGTCCGCCACGAACTTCAGTCCGGTCACCTACGGTCCCGGCGGCGCGCTCACCACGCTTGGCGCGGGCTACGCCGGGTTGATCGACGAGTTGCGGATTTGGAGCACCGCCCGCAGTCTGGCTCTGATCTCGGGCAGTGCGCGCGCCACCCTGAGCGGGCAGGAAGCCGGCTTGGTCGCGTACTACCGGTTTGATGACGCTGGCCTCACCGCACAAGACGGCGCCCTCTCCTCGCGCGGCGACTGGGTCACGGGCTGGCGCAATGCGGCGCGTCTCGTCAATCCGCAGCCCAACGCCGTGCAGTTTGTGGATCTGACCCTCGCCGATGTGGCGCTCGATGCCGATTCCGATGGCGACGGGCTGCCGGACTACTGGGAGCTCCTCCATGGGCTGGATCCGTTCGACCCCAACGGCGACAATGGCGCCTTCGGCGATCCGGACGGCGACGGCCTCTGGAACATCAACGAGTACCGTGGCGGCCTGCACCCGAACGAGCCCTCGACGTTCAATGATGGCGTCACGGACGGTCTGCGCGATTCCGATGGCGACGGGCTTTCGAACCGCCATGAGCAGGACAGCACCGGCTCGCGCGTGGACCTCGTCGACACCGACGACGACTCGTACACGGACTGGGAGGAAGTCACCGGTCACCGGCTCGGGGCCGGCTGGCAGCCCACGACCAATTCGACGCAGACGCTGCTGGCGCCGCCCGTGACGGCGGCCCCCGGCCCGGTCTCCAACCCGCTGCGCTCGGTCGACCCCTTGCGGCACCAGTCGGCGACGTTTGACGGCACCGGCGCGCTGGTGGTGAATTCGCGCGACAGCCTGGCGCTTCTCTCCTGGACCTTGCAGGCCTGGGTACGCCCGCAGGCCGGCGCCAACGGGGTGGTCATCATGCGCGCGGTCACGAACACGGCCTTCAACGTGGTCGGGATCAACTATGAACTCGGCGTGAAGACCAACAGCGCCGGGGCGCTCACGCCTTACGCGCTCTATCAGGGCTTCGTCCCGGGCACGACCACGGGGGCGGTTGTACAGGTGGACGGCACGACGCCCGGCGAGATCCAGGGCGGGCAGCAGACGACCATGGAAATCGCGCCCGCGGAGTGGACGCACCTCACGGCCACGTATGACCATGAGAACCATGTCCTGAGCCTCTACATCAATGGTGATCTCGCGTCCTACCGTCGCGATGCCTTCACCCCGTGGGGCCTCGGCGTCTATGAGGGCATCCGCTACGATGGCGAAGTCATGGTCGGCGGCTACCGCGCCGCCTCCGGCGCGATCTCGCGCGGCTTCGAGGGGCATATCGACGATGCCACGGTCATCGGCGGCGCCGCCGATGCCGGCCGCGTTCGCCAGGCCGCCACCACCGGTCTGCCGATGCGCTCCGTGCTGCTCGCCGGCTCCCGGACGCCGCCGTCCACGCCGTCGGCGCTCACCGTCCAGCAGGCCCTTGGCTATCCCCATCCGGCCGGCGAGATTCTGGTGCGGTTCCGCGACACCGTGACGCCCGCCCAAGTGCCCGGCCTCGCCCAGAATCTGGGAACGAGTGTGGCTCGCTCCTACCGGATCATGCCCATTCATCTCCTCCGGGTCGCCGATGGAGCCGCGATGGAGCAGAAGCTCAACCAGCTCCGCGCCAGTCCGGACGTGGTCTATGCAGAGCCGAACTACCGCGTGCAGGCATTCCGCAGCCCGAGCGATCCGTCCTTTGAACGGCAGTGGGGGTTGAAGAACTCCGGGCAGACCGGCGGTACGCCGGACGCGGACATCAGCGCCTCCGTGGCCTGGGATCGCACCACTGGCCAGCGCGATGTGGTCGTGGCCGTGATCGACACCGGTGTGGACTACAACCACACCGACCTCGCCGCGAACATCTGGACCAACGAGGGCGAGATTGCCGCGAACCAGATCGATGATGACGGCAACGGGTTCGTGGACGACGTGCACGGCTATGACTTTGCCAATGACGACGCGGATCCGGTTGACGATGACGGCCATGGGTCGCACTGCGCGGGCGTGATCGGCGCGGTCGGCAACAACGGCATTGGCATCGCCGGCCTGAACTGGAACGTGCAGATCATGGCCCTCAAGTTCCTGGGGCTGAACGGCGGCACGCTCGCCGACGCCATCGATGCGATCGATTACGTCGTGCAGCAGGGCGTCCGCATCAGCAACAACAGCTGGGGCGGATTTGGCTTCTCGCAGTCGCTCTACGACGCCATCGCCATTGCCCGTGCCCGCAACCACCTGTTTGTGGCGGCCGCCGGCAACAGCGGGCTGAACATCGATGAGTGGCCCGTGATGCCGGGCGGGTTTGACCTGGACAACATCGTCTCCGTGGCCGCGTCCGACCACAACGACACCCTCGCGTCCTTCAGCAATTACGGCGAGCGCAACGTGGACTTGGCCGCGCCCGGTGTGTCCATTTACAGCACGGTTCTGAACAACGGCTATGCGAGCATGGACGGCACCTCGATGGCGTCGCCCCACGCCGCCGGCACGGCTGCCCTGATCCTTGGCCTCTATCCCAAGATCAGCTACGAAGCGCTGAAACTGGCGTTGCTCAACAGCGTGGACCCGGTCGATGGCTTCGACGGCCTGATGGTCACCGGCGGCCGTCTGAACGCGGGCGCGGCGGTCACGGGTGCCGGCCTCACGCTGCTCTACCTGGCCTTTGACGATGGCGGCAACACCTACGATGGCGAGCGCACCGCCGAGGACTTCACGGTCTCCGAGGATTGGAACGCGGATTGGGCAAACGCCGCGCGCTTCCACGGCGGGGCCGCTTTCGCCACCAACGAGTTTTTCCGCTCCAACACCGACTCCAACGGGGACGGCATTCCGGACTGGTGGGCCGAGGCGTACGGCTTCGATCCGCGCGGGTCCCCGATCGCCGGTCTCGACGGCGACAACGACGGGGTCAACAACCACAACGAGTACCTCGCCGGCACGCATCCGGGCATGGTGGACTCCAATGGCAACGGCACCCGCGACGGCGACGAGGATCTCGATCGCGATGGGCTCACCGCGCTGCAGGAGCAGGAGCACACCACGCACCCGCTGCTGGCCGACACCGACGACGATGGCCGCCTCGACGGGCTCGAAGTGAACGAGGGCACGGATCCCCTCAGCGCCCACGATCCGGAAGCGGCGCGCGCCATGGCGTTCGATGGTAGCCGGCGACTGCTCGTGCGCCAGGAAACGGCGGAGAGCATGGTCAATGACTGGACGGTGGAGGCCTGGGTGCAGCCGGCGGCCGCGCTGCAGAATGCGGTCCTGCTGCGCCGCGCCGAATCCGCCGCCTACAACGGCCAGCGCCGCGTGGACTACGAACTGGGCCTGGTGAGTGGCGTCCCCTACGTCGAGTTCGCCTACCGGCATGGCTCCACCATCACCGTCGAACGTGTCAGCGCGCCTTCCGCGATCCCGTCGACCCGCTGGGTTCACCTGGCCGCCGTGCGCTCCAGCACCAACGACCAGCTGAGGCTCTTTGTGGACGGCAAGCGCGTGGCCTACAAGCGGCCGGTGACCATTCCGGCCCAGACGCAGTATGGCTCCTTCCAAACCGTCATCGGCGGCGGCGACCTGGTGGGGAGCAGCGTCACGCGCGCCTTCGTCGGCCAGATGGATGCCGTGCGGGTCTGGAATTACGCGCGCAGTGGATTGGAGATTCAGGGCAGCCGCGGCAGCCTGTTGCCGGAGTTCGTGGATGGCGTGCCGGATGGCAACCGCGCCCCGACGCACGTTTTCAACTTCGACGACGGCGGCGCGTTCGCGGAGAACAGCCGGTACGTGACCGACTGGCTGAACCTCTGGGCCCATGCCGCCGAGGTTCAGGGCGGGACGGCTGGTGCCGTCGGCAACTTCCTCGTGGCTTCGGCGTTCCCGCCGCTCACCCTCGATGACGACGACGATGGCGCCGGCAACGTCGATGAGGCGTCGGCCTACTGGCTGCCGCTGCGCTCCGAGAGCCCCTACTCGAACCGCTTTGTGCGCTTCGCCAACACGGGGGCGAACACGGTGGTGGTGGACGAACTGGTCGATGACCAGCAGACGGGCCTCTTCGCGGTTTCAAACTGGACGGTGGAAGCGTGGGCGCGCCTGCACGTCGTACCGGCGACGTCCGCCTCGCTGGTCCGCCGCGTCACGGACTCCACGGGCTGGCTGACCTTCGATCTCGGCGTGACCAATGTTGCCGGCGGCGCGCGCCCCTATGCGCGCTTCCAGCGCGGGGATGCCGGCCGTGCGATGGTCACCGTGCTCGGCGCCGCGCCGTTGCCGATCGGGACCAACGAAGCGGCTTGGACCCATCTGGCCGCCACGCTGAAGAATGGCCGGCTCGCCCTGCATGTGAACGGGAGTGAAGTTGGCTTCAGTGTAGCCGTCGGCGCGCTGCCGTCGCTGGGGCAGGGGGCCCGGGTCGAGATGGGCGCCCCCGGCCTGGTCGGGGATCTGCAGGAGGTTCGCATCTGGAAGGTGGCGCGCACGGCCGCCCAGATCGCCGAGCGTTATCGCCAGGCCCTCCTGTTCTCCACCACGCTGCTGGAGCGCAGCTATCTCGCCAGCGGCCAGAACGCCTACCTCGCCCGCCCCACGGCGGATGCGGAAAATGGCTACATCTACGACCACAGCACGATCGGCTATGTTCAGGGCCTGCCGTACCTGGCCGGCCGTGAGACGCACAAGTTCGGGCTCGTGGCCTGGATCAAGATGGAGCGCGGGGCCCTCGGCGGCATCGTGGCCGAGCGCAAGATCGACCTGGCGCTCCTGCCGGATCAGCAGGATTGGCGCATCAACCACAGCCTGCGCATCACCGAGAACGGCGAGCCGCAGGCCATGTGGGAAGGGCAGCTCGAGATCGTCACCCCGGTCTACAACGCCAGCAATATCCTGCAGCGGCTGGACATCAATGTCGAAGTCGTCCGCCGCAATCTCACGTCCGAGGTCGATATCCGGGACGGGCAGTGGCACCACCTCGCCCTCGTCGGCGACAGCCTCACCGTCAAGCTGTACATCGACGGCCGGCTCGACTCCGAATCGCTCTCGTACTACGTCTTCCGGGCGCGCCCGGCGCCCTCGTTCGAGTCGTTCTATTGGACCTACCCGCCGATCGACAGCGTGCTGCGCGTGGCCGATGGCGGTATTCAGGCCACGATCGATGAAGTGATGTTCTGGAACGAGGACCTTTCCGGTGCCGACGTCGCCCAGTACAAGCAATATGGCCTCACCAAGACGGACATCCAGCAGGGTCTGCAGGTCATCCAGCCGATCCCCGAGTTCGCGGTGGACGACGGCCTGCCGCACCGGCGGCTGGTCTCCTATGTCACGGCGGACGGCGCCATGACCGCGCCCTTCGTGCCGGATGCGGTCCAGGCGGACATCGAGTTCCGCATGACTCCGCAGCCGGCCGGCAACGAGCTCGTCTCGTTGACCAGCGGTGCCTGCCCCGTGCTGGTCGACCGTCTGCGCGCGCTGGCGGCCGAGCTGGCGGGCTACTTCGCCGCCGTGGACGGCGGCACGTACCTTGAGAACTTCATGGAACGCAACAACCTCGGCCACGCGGGTCTGTTGGGCGGTGGTGTGCGATTCATGCACGAGCCCTTCTTCGAGCCGGCGGGCTCGGCGCACATCCTGCTGGATTCCGACGGGGATGGCATGCCCGACTGGTGGGAGAGTGTCTACGGCATGAATGCCTCTTCGATCGACGGCACGGCCGGCTCCTGGAGCGATCCGGACCTCGATGGCCTCCCCAACGTGGCGGAGTATCAGGTCACCCAGCAGACCGGTGTGCCTTCCGATCCGCTGAACCCCAATACGATGGGGAACACGCACGGCGACTTCTTCAACTGGAATGACACGCCCGGCCTCACCAACCACTATCGCATCTTCGGTGAAATCTATACCGATTTCGATGGGATCGAGGATCAGTGGGAAGTGGATGAGGGGCTGAATCCGCGCCGCTTCGATGCGCACGAAGACGCGGATGGGGACGGGTGGAGCAACCTCGCCGAGTACGACTCCAGCACGTCGCCTCTTGATTTCGACGCCTATCCGAAGCCGAGCATCCGGGTGACCGTGAACTACACAGGCACCCGGTACCAAGGCCCGATCACGGCGCTGGCGTACTCGAAGGAAACGATGGATGGTGCGCCGGATGCGGTTGGGTTGCTGGGCCGCACGCAGCAGGTGCCGTTTGGGCCTCTGTTCACGACGCCCGCCGCCAACCAGACCGCCGTGAACGGGCAACTGACCACGGTCCCGGTGGTGCCCGGTTCCGTCACGATCACGATTGGAGCGCCGGTGAACCTGACCTTCCAGGATCTCGGCAACGGAACCCTGCGCACCACCTCCGCGCAGCCGGTCCGCTTTGGCACGATCGACTACACGGCGGGCACTTGGGATGTAACCACCATTCCGACGGTCGTGCCGGCCAACACGTCGGTCTCGGCGGGTTGGGATTATTTCGTCGGCGTGCAGGGCATGCCGTTTGACGGCTCGCTGGCGATCATTCAGGGGCATTTGCGCCAGGGGCCGAACTGGATGTTCGTGTACGTGGACAACGACAACGACGGCACGTGGACTCCGGGTGAACCGGCGGGTTTCCCGCGTGGCATACCGCTGAACATGCAGGTGGGTGAGGTTGCGCCGGTGGTGGTTGACCTGAACGAGAGCCAGCCGCAGGCCGAACTGCCCGATTATGAGATGCCGGGCTTCGCGCGCTTCGCCTGGCCGGTGCGGGCGAACGCGAACAGCTATCGCATCCGCATCCGCAACATGAGCGCAGAGGGCGGCCCGCAGGTGATCGACCGCATCATCGAGGCGCCGCGGCATTACTTCCATGAGCGCGACTTCGCGCTCGCCGGATTCATCGGAATGCCGCAGGCCGGCTATGAGTGGTTTGCCTATCACCACAACAACAACGTGGACCTGATCATCACGAACGGAACGTTCGTCGTCACGTACCCCACGGTGCTGGCCACGCCGTCGATCACAACCCCGGAAAGCACGATTTGGCGTTACGCGCGGAACGTGCTGCAATGGCGAAGCGTGGTTGGGGCGGTGGCGTACCGTGTGCATCTCTCGCGGACGCGCAACTTCGCGGCCGGGGACCTGATTGTCAGTGCCCTGCACATCGCGCCGGTGCCCGATCGCAACGGCGTGGTGACCTACCCAGTGCCCGCGCTGGCAGGGGATGCGAACTTGCCGGACGGCACCTACTACTGGCGCGTGCAGGCGCAGGCGCCGGGTGCCACCACGCCGCTGCGCTCCAATTGGTCGCGCACCAATGGGCATAGCGTTGGCGTGAATCTGGCCGATGGCCCGGCTGGTCCCTATTCGATCTCGGGTGATGTGATCTACTTCGGCAAGGTCACGAACGGCACGTTTGTGGTGCAGGCGTTCAACGATGCCGGCCACTCGCTGACGCCGCTGGCACAGCGCTCGTTCGTGAACGCATCCACCGCTGCCGAATGGCCCACGAACCGCATGGCCTACGTGCTCAGCGGCCTGCCGGCGGGCACGCATTATGTGCGGGCCTTCCTCGATCAGGATGGCGACGGCGCCCGCGACGATTGGGAGACCATGGGTTCCGTCCGCGCCACCGCCTATGAATCACTCGCGCTGTCCACGCCGCCGTCGCTCACGCGGCAAGACGTCATGATGGTCATGGCGGACACGGACAACGACCGCATCGCGGATGACTGGGAATGGCAGTATCGCGGCAACCTTACGGACATGGGCGCCGGTACAGTCCGCGGCTACACGGACAGCAATGGCGATGGTGTCAGCGACTTCGAGTCCTATGCCGCCACTCCGATGAACGTGAACCCGATGGTGCCATACTCGGCCGGCCCGGATGGGGTGCCCATGGCCGTCAAGCTGGCCTTCGGAATCGCGCCGGACGAGACCATCTACTTCGACGTATCCAGCATGACCTGGGACAGCCAGGGGCGGCCGGTGATGCGCTGGTTCGCGTTGCCGAGTGGAAATAGCCGGGGCGGCCTCGGTGGTCGCGCCACGCAGGATAGCGGGACGGCGGAGGTGC
>CAZWQJ010000096.1:0-15362 GCA_964635825.1 uncultured Victivallales bacterium
GCACCACGATCTTCATTCGCACTCTCCGCAACCCGTCCCTTCTGTCTCTGCAGGCGGACGGCATTGTGGGGACGCGCTCGTGCAACGGTCAATGAGAAACGGGATGAAAAGCGGCGCCGCATTCTGCTGCTATTGGATTGACGGTGTTGCGGGTGGGGCTTAACGTCGACGTGGCCGTTAGCGAGGGTGTTGAAACATGATCGGGTGAGGGGAGACGGAGGTCCTTCAGATGACCGCACGTCTGCTCTTAGCTGGGTTTGTGTGTGGGCTGATGCTCACGGTCGGCCACACGGCGGCGCAGCCGGAGGCCCTGACCACCCTTGGCGCGCAGGTGCTCGTTACGTCGTCGAACGAGCATTCCACTCTTGATCGCCAGACGCGCGTTCTGACCAGCACGGTGGACGTGACCCTGTGGAATCTTGGGGGGCGGACGGTACTGGCGCCGCTGCATGCCGTCGTCCGCACCTCGGCGACCAACGTGGTCGTGCAGGGCGCACTCGGCGGGCCGGGCGACCCGCGCTATCACAGCTACTACCACGACTGCTCCGATGCATTGGGCGACGGTGCCTTTGCCAACGGTGAACGCGTTGACCTGCACCTGGTCTTTACACGCGATGTGGACACCCGCTTCACGTACACGGTTGAACCGTACGGGGCCATTGCCACCAACCCGCCGCCGCGGGTTACCGTTGCAGCCCTGCAGTACACGGTTCCCGCCGGCAGCAACGTGGAGTTCGCCGTCGGCGGCGCCGATCCGCAAGGCGAGCGGGTCACGCTGGCCGCGGCGCCGGGGGTGAGCGGGTTCACGTTCGCTGCGACCGCCGGCGCGCCCGCCTCGGGACAAGCCCGCCTGGCGACGACAAACGGCCAGGCCGGGAACTACTTCGTCACCTTCACGGCAACCGACCCGCTTGGCCAGCAGGACATGGAGACGGTGAGCCTGACGATCCAGCCGGCCAATGCCGCCCCGCTGCTGGCGGCGCCGGACTCCGTGACGGGCGCCGAGGGCACCGCCCTGACTATCCCCCTGAGCGCCTCCGACCCGGATGGAGACCCGCTCAGCCTCACGGCCGCGCCACTACCGGAGAACGCGGCGCTGCTGGAGGCCTCACGCCTCATCTCCTTTGCGCCGGACTACGACCAGGCCGGCTCGTACGCGATCGCGTGCCAGGCCTTCGATGGTTCGCGGTACAGCAGCTCCGTGGTGGTGAACGTCACGATCACGGACGTGGCTCTGGCGGCGGACAGCAACCGGCTCGTGCTGGCGGTGAACCCCGTCGAGTCGCCCTCCCTGCTAACGGAGACGCTGGTTACGGGCTCGGTGAACGCCGACACGAATCTACCGCCCCGCGAGGTGCCGGTCTCCGCGCTGATCACGGGGCTCCATCCGGTCAACGCCGGGCAAGGGGAGGCGATCGCCGTGGCGCTGACCGGGCAGGGCACGCCGCCTTTCGCCAGCCACTTTGCCGCGGGCCAGAGCGTGGCCGCGTTCGGCGACGGCATTGTGGTGCAGTCGCTGGACGTGTGGAACGCGACCCAGGCGGTGGCCCACATTCGCGTGGAGGCGGCGGCCGCGCCCGGCCCGCGCAGCGTGCGGGTGCAGACGGGGGCGGAAACCGCCTGGGCCATTCCTTCCTTCCACGTGACCGCGGGCACGGTGACGATCCAGGGGCGCGTCCTCGATCCGGACACGGGGCTGCCGATCGCGGGCGCCCTCGTGGCCGTGGAGGGCACGCTGCTGACCACGCGCACAGGCGCCGACGGGAGTTTCACGCTCACGGGTGTGCCCGCCGGCCCCGTTACGCTGGTGATTCTGCCGCCGAACCACGAGGTCATACGGCTGACGTTCGACGCGCAGCCGGGGGCTCCCGTGGTGATTGGCGACCTGACGCCGGCGGCCACGGTGTTTGATCCGGCCGCGCCGGCGGGGGTCAGCCTGATGAGCGTGATCGGGCGGGGTGCCACGGAGCACCGTCGCCGGCCCAACCGCACCTTCGCGGAGAGCGACGCGCTGGTGCGCGATACGTTCCTGCTTTGCGGCGGCACGGAAGTGGGGATGCTGGACGACCTGGGCAACCAGCTGAACCCGGACGTTTCCGGTGCGGGCCTGCTCAGCTTCGACCCCGCGGGGCTGTCGCTGCTCGCGCAGAAGGTCGAGCGCAACGAGGAGTCGACAGCGCTGGGGGACCTGCTCTTTGCGTGTGCGTGGGGCATCCGCTGGGTGGACGACAACCCGCCGACGCTGGCGTCCTGGATCGCGGGGCTGCAGGACATCGTGAACCGTGCCTGGGGCGACCCGCGCGCGCCGGAGCATGCGATCGTGCTCGCGATCTTCAACGCCGGGACGTCGATCTCCCCCGATCCCCCGACGCTGACGCCGGACATGCGCTTCAACGCCCTGCAGAGCCTGCTCTTCATGAACAGTTTTCTAACGGCGGCATTTTCGCCGGAGTACACGCCCGGCGCCGATGCGGCCAACCTGCGAGCCCTGCGCGCGGTGGGCGGGGGAGCGGCGACGGTGGTGCCATCCGCGCCGGCCGCGCTGCCGGTGCCGGCCGAGGATGACCCCGGTTCGCTCGCGCCGCGCCCGTATACGCAGTACTGGCGCGGCTTCTTTGAGAACAAGCAGCAGTTCTGCGTGGGCACCGACGGCCGCCCGTCCTTTGCGGAGGCGTCCTTTGCGGCGGATCTGGCGCTGATGGCCACCTACACGATGGCGATGCCGAGCTACATCGGCGTGGCGGTCGGTGTCTCGATGATCGGGCCCACGGAGGGCATGGTGCTGGACCGGATGCTGGGGGCGTACGGCAGCTTCGCGCAGGCGGCGCACTTGCCGGAGCCGCCCGCGTCGATCACGGCGCGCGCGACGAACGACGCCAACAACCACCTCAGCGTGGAGATCACGTTTGGCCCGAGTTCAACGCACGAGATCGTGCCCGACCTCGCGTATGTGTACCGGCTCTATCGATTCCAGGGGCCGGACCGGCCCCGCGAGATGCTGGGCGAACTGGTGCTCTCCGACCACTCCACGGTCACGATGGTTTCCAACGGCGTGCCCTATCTGCGGGCGCTGACGGATCTCGATTACGGCCGCGATTTCCGCAGCCAGCGTTGGACGCTGCGCGACCCGGAGCCGCTGCCGATGGTGACGGATGACTTCGGGCAGCCGGTGCGGGCGGCCAACGCCACGTGGTTCTACGCCATGACCGTGACGCGGGTGAAGACGGAAGGCGAGGGCGGCATCCCCGCGGAGACGCTGTACACGCTGACGGCGCCCTGGTGGAATGCCGTCACGGTCACGGATAACCGCGAGCTGATCGTGGCGTACCAGCGACGGCACAACGTGCAGACCGGCGACTACTCCGATCCGATCCTGATGCGGCTCGATGCGCAGGGCGAGATTGTCTACGACACGTACGAACTCGAAGCGGGTGCCGACGCCGAGACGCTCTACCTGGGCGAACCGATGCGTGCGGGCGATGCGGCGCGCCCCGGGCGCATCGTCGAGATCGGCGCGCTGGGCCAGGGGGAGCGCCAGGTTCTGGCGAACACGGGCTTCCGCGAGCCGGGACATCGCGGCCTGGCCATCGATTCGGCGGGGCGGCTGTACGCCGAGAATGCGGCGTCGGATGCGCTTTTCGGCGGCCGGGTCTTCGGCTACCTGAGCGCCGATGGACCCTACGCCGGGGAATCGCTTCCCGAAGACATGGCCGACCTGTTCGGCCCGCTCGATACGCTGTCCAAGGGCGATCGCTTCTTTGCGGGAACGGTGAATTACTACTCGCCGATGCTGTCGTATGCGCGTCCGACCGCCTGCGGGCCCATCGCGATCGGTCCCGGCACGCCCGCCTCCAGCAATGCGTCGCCCGAAGGGTTGTACGTGGTGGATGAGGTCGAAGGCGACGTGAAGAAGATCCCGGTTCAGGCGCTGGGCTGGCCCTCCGAGCGGCGCTGCGGGCAGCCGTTCGCGGATCTGCCGTTTGCCGCCACCGGCCAGGATCTGGAGGTGCGGCCGGATGGCTCGGCCGAGCTGCTCGTGCAGGGCGTACCGGCGCCGCGGCTCGATGCCTCCGTCGACACGCTCTCCCGCGTGGCCATCGGCACGCCGTTCGAGGTGGAGGTGACGGTGGCGAACCCATCGGCATCGCTGCTTGCGGATGTGCGCCTCTCGACGTTCCAGATGGAGGGGGATGGCGCGGCGGTGGTGACGGCCCTGCCCTCCAATGCGGTCGTCTCCCTGGGCGCGGGGCAGGCGCACACGTTTGTCTACAATTGCCGCAGCGTGGAGAGCGGGGACGTGCGCTTCCTGGCGCAGGCGCGCGGTACGCTCCAGCCGGTGGGCGGCGACCCCGTGACCCTCGACTCCAGCCTGGCGCGTTCGGACACGCTGACGATCGGCACGACGCTCGAAATCCTGGATGTCGGCTGCTCGCCGCGCACGGTGCGGCCGGGCGAGACGTTTGTGGTGAGCGCCGTGGTGCATGCCACGGGAGTCGGCGCGGTGACGGGTGTGGTGCTGCGGGTCATCGAGAAGGAGCCGGACGCAGAGCCGCGGGGGCGCGCCGAGTCGGTGAGTGGGCCGGATCCGGCCTCCGCCGATGTGAGCCGCGAGGCGGGGGTGCTCTTCACCAACACCTTCCGCGGCGTGGACCAGGGCTGGGTGCGCTACGGGCTGGAGGCCTCGGGCATCGACGAGGCGTCCGGCGAGCGGGTGACAGCGCGGCACCTGGGCGTGGACGCGGTGATCACGCCGCTGGCGGTGGCGGCGTGGCTTGATCCGGAGCGCACGGAGTTCCGCAGCAATGCGGTGGTGATCGGAACGATCGCGGTGACCAACCTCGGGGACGAGGCCATCTACGAGGTCAGCCCGAGCTTCCGCTGGCGCTTCGGCAACGTCGGGTTCCGGACGATCGTCACGAACTCGCCGGTCATCACCATGGATCCGCACTCTTCGGCCTATTTCTACTTCACCTTCCGCGACCCCGTGGCGCCGGGCACGTACGGGTTGGACGCGCTGGTCAGCGCCAAGAACGCGGCGGGCGACCTGCTGCCGTCGGAAGAGCCCACGGTGCGGCTGTCGATCGGCCCGTCGATCCGGGGGCACGTCAGCGACGTCGTGCAGGAGTTGTCGCTGGACCCGGCGGAGGATCTGCCGCTGGTGCCGCTGGTGGAAGGCGCCGCGCCGGTGTCGAACGTGTATGTGCGCGTGGCGGGACTGGTGGGCGACCAGTACGAGGCGTACACAGACGTCAACGGCGACTTCGAGATCGCGGTGCCGGAGGAGGGCGACTACCGGGTGGAAGGGGTGCACGGGGCGTCCGGGCTGGGCTTCAGCCGGCCGTGCTTCGCCACGGCGGGCGGCGGCGAGGTGCTGCGGGTTCTGCTGCCGGTGTCCCTTGTGGCCGAGGCGCGAAAGCTGGCGGACGAGCACGCCCACATCGTGTTCAAGATGGCCGAGCTGCCGCTGGCGCTGAACGTCAACCTGGCCGAGCTGCGGAAGCTGAATCTGCCGGATGCCGTGACCAAGAACGTGGAGGGAGTCTTCACCATGCCGGGGGTTCATGATGGGGTGCTGGCGCTGCTGCGCGACCGCTACCAGTTGGGCGCCGAGACGCCGCGCTACCGGTCCATCCGCAACCCGGATTCCACCTTTGGGCCGAACGAGTGGGATGTGCTGGTTCGCCTCAACGCCGCGCTGGCGCTCAACCTGCGGCGCTTCAAGGAGGACGTCGGCCTGAACGCGGCGGCGGTCAGCACCCTGGCGAGCATCTTCGTGGCCCTGGATCAGACCAGCGGCGCGATCCAGAACGCACAGGACAACCACGTGTTCCGCAAGTTCACGCATCCCAAGCTGGCCGAGGACAACTGGGGTATGTGGTTTGGCAATCCGAAGTGGAAGCAGCAGGCGTCCGACAGCCCGCGCTACGCGCAGGCCAACCTGGTGGCGAAGGCGGTGAACGCGGCGCTGGGCTGGTTCCTGCCGGAGAAGATCTACGGGGTGGATGCCAAGAAGTACGTGCTGTTCACGACCGGGCTGGGGCAGGACCTGACCAAGATCATCGGCTCGGTGATGCAGTGCGACTTCACCGGCTACATGAGCGACACGGTCGAGACGGGTTTGAACCTACTCAGCATGAGCGTGCTGATGCCGATCTACAAAGGGCGTGCGGAGGCCACGATGCTGGCCACCGTCGCGCGCGCACGCAGCGGCCGGCCCGCGGACAACGCCACCTACGAAGTCCTGATCGAGCTGCAGGAATTCGATACGCGTGCGCGCGAGGAGGTGGCGGGCGTCGCGAAGCTCTTCAGCGAGGTGGTGAAGCCGGCGCAGGACATTGCCAACGACTCCGTGGGTGCGGTCATCGAGCAACTGGTCGAGGGCCAGAAGCAGAGGCACGACTACTACACGGAGCTGATCGGCAACTACGACAACATTCCGCCGGGGCTGGAGAAGGTGTGGGGCAATCGCGCGAAGGAGGCGCTGGACCTGGCGCACACGACCGAGGGCGTCGTCGAGGCCGGCCAGAAAGTGGGCCGGGTGTATCAGATCGTGCAGGCCATCAAGATCCTGTTGGAGGCGCAGGTGATCCAGGTGGGCCGCAACGCCGTGGGCGCCAAGCACGCCATGGACCGCGATCCGCTGTTCTTCCAGAGCCTGCCGGCGTCGTACCTGCGCGAGTACCTGATGAGCGACGGGCTGGAAAAGGAGTCGCCGTGAACGGAGAGGCGGGATTCTTCAACGTTGGCAGGTCCGGGCGTGCGGTGGCCGTGGCGGCGCTGTGCCTGTTCACGCTTCCGGCCGTTGCCCAGGTTGGCAACCTCCCCGAACGGCAGGCCGCGCACAGCAACGCCGTGGCCACCATCGCGGGCGCGATCGCGGCGGGGGACTATGCGGGCTACACCAATCGCCTGGAGACGCTGCGCGCGACGACGATCGAGCTGGACGCCGGTGCCGCGTGGATGGCCAGCCGCTGCCGCGCCGCGCTCGGCCTGACGCCGTTCGCCGACCGCCAGGAGGCCGTGGACAGCGCGCTGGCGGGCGCCAACGACAGCCACATGGAGCGGGACCAGGCCCTGTTCGACGCGGTGCTGCTGGAGATCAACCACTACACGAATCACGAGGAGCTGGCCGCGCTCACCCTCAACCACCTGACCAACGCGGTGGCCGTCACCGCGTCGTCGCTGGCCGCGCTTCAATCCGAGCATGACCGGTTGGCTGGCACCACGCTGCCCGCGTTTCTGGTGCTGACGTTTGGTGGACCGGGCGAGGCGACGCCCGGCGAGCGGGTCGAGCTGGTCGCCTCGGTTGTCAACGTCGGAGACACGGTGGCGACGAATCTGCAGTACCGGCTCGAGAACGCCATGAACACCTTCGAGCCGCCGCCCACGCCCGGCGCGCTGGGCAACCTGCCGGCCGGGGCCACGCGTGAGTTCTCGGTCTTTGTCCGCATGCCCGACGCACTGGACCGCGCCGCCTACAGCCTCTCGGTGTGGGCGGATGGGGTGATGTCCGCCTCGGTGCTGCATGATCTCAGCCTGGGAGCCACCTCGCCATGAAGAGGCAACACGCGCGGATTGTGGATTGCGGGGCGGGACTCCTTCTCGCCGCGTGGCTCTGGGCCGGCGCCGCGTTGGCGGTGGAGGTGCAGTTCGAGCGCGACTGGTCGGCCGCGGTGGAGGACATTGGCGAGGTGCCGGTGGTGGTGCGGCTTGCCGCGCCGACCTCCACCCCCGTCACGGTCATGGTATCGGTGCGCGGTGGCTCGGCGGACGGCGGCGACTATGTGCTGGCCGCCGGCCTGCTCGCGCTGCCGCCGGGCATGACCGAAACCTCGGTGGTGATCCGGGTGACGGACGACCACGCGCCGGAGGCGAGTGAAACCGTGGTGCTGGGGCTGGGCCTGGCGGGCGGGGGCGCCGACGGCACGACGTTGGGCGACCGCCGCGCGCACACCTTCACGATCCTGGACAACGACACGCCACCGGGCGCGCAAGCCGTGTACCTGTCCCTCGATCGTGAAGAGCTGCGGCTGATGGAGGACGCGGGGGCGGCCGTGTTTATTGCGCGCCTGGATGCCGCCGCCGTCGGCACGGTCACGGCCCAGTACGAAACCGAGGCGGAGAACGCCGCTGCCGGCGGCGACTTCGTGCCGGACGCGGGCACGCTGCGCTTCGCGCCGGGCGTGATCGAGCAGCGCCTGCAGGTGTCGATCCTGGACAACCCGCGCGCCGAGACGGACGAGACCTTCCGCGTGGTGCTGACCGGCATCACCGGTGCCCTGACGGGCCAGTTCACCCGGGCCCGGTGCGTGATTGCGGACGACGACCTTCCCGCCGCGCGCTTCGATCCGGCCGATGGCGTGTGCGGCGAAGCCGATGGCTCTTTCCGTGTGAACGTGATCCTGGATCGCCCCGCCGACTACGAGGTGGACGTCGAGTACGAGTTGCTGGGCACGGCCACGCCCGAGCAGGACTACCGCTCTCCGACCGACCACCGCCTGGTTTTTCGTCCCAACGTCCAGACCCAGGAACTGTCGTTCGCGGTCATCGACGACCATGCGGCGGAAAGCGAGGAAACCGTCATCGCGAGCCTGACGCGGGTGGTGGCGGGGACGGAGGGTACCCCGGTGGCGCACACGCACCGGATCGTGGACAACGATCTCGATCAGCCGGACGTGGAATTTCAGGTTCAGCCCGCCGGCGGCACCGGCTCCACGGCGGTGGCGGCCGCGTGGCTGTCCAGCGGTAGCATCGCTGTCGATGAGAGCGCCGGCGAGGGCGCGTTCACGCTGCGCCTCACGGCTACCAGCGCGCTGCCGATCACCGCCTTCTTCGCGCTGTCCCCAGGGACGGCCACCCCCGATGCCGACTTCCACATCGATCCGGCGCGGCTGGCCGTCACCTTCGCGCCCGGCGAGCGCGAGCAGACGCTGCCGTTCGACGTGCTGGACGACAAGGACGTGGAGCCGGATGAGGTCTTTGCCGTGCGCCTGACGAATGCCGTGAACGCGCGCTTCGACCCGACGTCCGAGTTGAGCTGCTGGCTGCGCGATGATGACAGCCTGCACGCCATCAACGAGTACCTGTACAAGGTCAGCGTGCCCTCGGTTGAGCCGGGCCGCGAGCTGGTCGTGCTGGGGAGCAAGGACACGACCATGCGCCTGCGGGGGCTGGCCCTGGACGCGCACGGCAACCGCTACTTTACGGACCAGGGGCCGAACGCGGCGGCGGGCGAGGGGTCGCTGGTCATGTGGCCGGCGGGACAGCCGTCCATCGTGCGGCTGGCGCGGGGGCTGACGAAGCCGGAGGACCTCGAGCTGGCGCCGGATGGCCGTTGCCTGCTCTATGCGACGGCCGACGGGCAGGTGCGGCGGTACGTGTTCGGCGCGCTGATCCGGGTGACGGGAGAAAACTACCGCGAGGATGGGCAGGCGGTGGTGTACGCGCTAACCGACCGTGGTCCCATTACAGCCGATTACCTGCCGGAGGGCTACTACCATGTGCCGGGATTGCTGGAAGACAGCCAGGTAAGCACCACCATCGATGTCACGATCGAGCACCGCGGTGAGACGAAGACCGTTCGCCGCGTGCCCCTGCTGTATCCGGCGGAGATTGGCGGCATGCAGGGAGAGCGGATGCTGAATGTGGAGTTCTGACGTGAATGCGGATGCCATAGCGCGGGTGCGGCCCGGTTGGTGGGCTCGCGGCGGGCGCCGTTTTGTGCGGCGCTCCTGCCGCGCCCTGGCGCCGCTGGCCGCGCTGTTGTTCGCCGCCTCCGTCCCGGCCCAGATCTCCCTCACGGTTTCCGGGTCGGGCGGTTCGGCCAGCCAGGTGCTTCCGGATGCCGGAGGGGCGTTCGCCGTCAACCTGCCGCTCAACCGCAACGCCGTCAACCCCATCACGGTGACCGCGACGGACGCGCACGGCAACACGCGCGAGGCGTCGCTCACGGTGACCCAGCTCGCGCTGGCGGACATCGTCATCTCCGAGGTCACGACCGAGCGCCTGTCGACGGAGGAGGTCGAGCAGCTGGTGGCGGATGGGGTGATCGCGCTGGACGATCCCGCGAACTACAACGTGTCCGAGTTTGTGATTGTGCTGACGATCGACAACCAGCCGGTTCCGGTGAGCGTGCCGATCGCGTTTCCCAAGGAGGAGCAGGACCCGGTCGGCTTTGAGGTTTACCAGATGCCGCAGGGCGATGGGAGCAGTGGCGGTCCGCCCCCGCCGCCGCCGCCCGAGATCATCATCTTTGCGCAGGAATTTTCCGCGCGCGGCCCGGGCGAGGTGACGCCGCCGCCCATTCCCGGCGTCATCATTATCGAAGGGCGCATCAAGAGCCTGAAGGAATTCTTCTCGGTGCGCCTGATGCTGATGAACGTATCCGGCATCTTCACCCTGTCCAACACGGTGGCGGAAATCGAGTTTCCGCAGGGCGGGCTCTCGACCGTGCTGCCGGAGGATGGCCTGGCCGCGTTCGGCGACATCCTGCCGGGCACGGCCACGGCGCCTGGACAGGTGGAGAAGGAGTTCGTGATTCGGGGAGATGCCGTTGGCACGCATCCGGTGCAGCTCCACTTCGGCGGCATGGTGACCGGCCCCGGCATCCCCGCGGACGCGGGCATTGCGTTCAATGGAACGGCCGCGACGTCGGTTGAGGTCAAGGGTCCGCCGACGTTCCAAGTCTCCGTGCTGCACCCGGCGCGGGTCGACGCGGGGGTGCCGTATGAGTTGACGGTGGAGGTGCTCAACACGGGCGACCTGCCGGCCCTGTACGCGAGCCTGGAGCTGGATGTGACGGCCGACGCGCTGCTGGCGGAGTGCGCGGCGGACGCGGAAACGGGCGTGACCGAATGCGAATACGTGGACCATCCGGTGCTGCAGCCGCTGGGGCATATTCAGCCGGGCGCGCGGGCCACGGCCACCTACACGGTGCTGCCATCGAAGAGCGGGGTCATCAGCTCCTGCCTGGGTATTGCCGACCAGAACATTGCGCTTCAGGTGGTGGTGGGCGACCTGGGGTGCGTGGTGGGCCAGCGCCCGCCGGACACCGACCGGCCCGACGGCGTGCCGACCGTTGCGGTGTTGCCGGCGGCCAACGCGCAAGGCGTCAGCCCCAACGCGCCGGTGGTGGCGATGTTCAGCGAGGACATGAATGTTGCCTCGATCACGACCGGCAGCAACGGCACGTTCAATGTGCTGGACTCGGCGAACCGGATCCTGGCGGGGCAGGTGCGCATTGAGACGAACCTGTTCGGGCGCATGATGGCCATCTGGCAGCGGCCCGGCGGGCTGCCGCCCGGCGAGGTGCTGACGGCGTATCTGAGCAAGACGATCCAGGACCGGCAGGGCATGTCCCTGGCCGCGGACTGGGTGAGCACCTTCAAGACGACAACACTGGGTGCGGACGACAGCGACCCGCCGCTGCTGACGCTATCCATCGAGCCGCCCGTGAATCCCGCCTACGTGCTGCCCGGTGAGCGGGTGCAGGTGAATGCGTACGCGGCCGATCAGGGCAGTGGCGTGGCGCGCGTGGAGCTGCGCGTCAAGGATCTCGACGGCACGAATCTGTTGTACCGTTTGGTGGACCAGCGCAGCGTGCGCGACGGCGACAAGCCGCCCTTCCTGTTTGCGCTCGATTCAGCGGAGCTTGAGCGCGGGCATACGCATCAACTGCTAGCCACGGCATTCGACCAGATGGGCAACGCGCGCGATGCCACCGTGGCGCTGACGGTGGCGCCCACGGCCGATCCGCCGACGCTGATCCTGCCGGAGGAGCCCGCGCTGCCGCGGCTGCAGGGGATTGCGGTGCAGCTGCATCCGCTGGTGGCGAGCGGCGGCGTGCACGTGGTGCGCTACTACCTGGATGGCGCGTCGAGTGCGTACAAGACGGTGACGCTGCCGCCCTGGCAGGCCAGCCTCTCCACGCTGACGCTGGCGCTCACGAACCATATCATCCGGGCGGTGGCGGAGGACGGGCTGGGGCAGACGGGCGAGGATACGTATGGCTTCACGCTGATCGAGAACATCAACATGCCGGTGATCGGATTTGGCGAGGCTGTGGACGGCACGCGGCACGTGGTGGGCGACGTGTTCACGGTCTACCCGAGCGTGGCGGACGAGGTCGGCGTGGAGTCCGTCGCTGTCTACCTGGTGCACACCAACACCATTCGCCTGGCGTCCGCGGCGCAGCCGTTTGCCTTGAACACGGCGCGCATGGCCACCGGCACCTATCGCATCCTGGTGCTGGCCACGAACAAGCTGGGCGTGGGGAACGATCCCGCGGATCCCGACTCGGCGCTGGACTTCTCCATCGTGGAGCCGCCGCCGGGTCCGCCGCCGGCGGCGCCGGCGGTCACCAGCCTTTCGTATCCCGCCGGCGGGCGAGTGACGTTTGCCGGCACGAGCGTGGCGCAGGCCCGGATCGAGGTGGCGAACACGAATTTGGGGATCACGGCGACGCTGGACGCGGATGCCGGCGGGCGGTTTGCGGGCGGGATTGCGGCCGACATCGGCGATGTGCTGCAGTTGGTGGCGTGGGATCTGGCGCACAGCCCGTTGCCCAGCGCCCCCACGCGGGTGCGGGTGCAGGATCCGCCGCGGCTGCTGCGGGTGGATGTTACCCCGGCCCAGTTCACGCTGACAGCGGCCGGGCAATGGCGGGATCTGAAGGTGATGGGCCTGTTCACGAATGTGGTGGGCGCATGGTCCTCGAACCTCACGGCCGAGGCCGCCTATGCCTCGGACAACCGGGCCGCGGCCTCGGTCGGTAGCGGGGGCCGGGTGGTGGCGCTGGCGCGTGGCAATGCGCACATCACCGCCACGGTGGCCGATCCGCTGGATGGCACCGATCAGACCGGCTCGGCCGGCGTCTATGTGGACATTGTGACGTTGACGAACCTGACGGTGATCCCGGCGACGGTCGGGTTGATCGCGGTGGGGCAGACGCAGGGGTTGGCCGTGAGCGGCCAGTTCAACAATGGCACGACGACGCCCCTGCCGGCGGGCAACAGTTTTGTCAGCGGCGATCCGACGGTGGCCACGGTGAGCGGGGTTGGGGCGGTCACCGCCGTGGGCGACGGCCTGACGGAAGTCACGGTCTACCGCTCCGGTGTGCGGCCGGTGGCGGTGCCGGTGCGGGTGGACACGGGGGCGGACCCGGCGCCGACGGTGCAGATCCTCAGCCCGGCCACCGGTACGGCGGTGGAGCCCGGGCAAACGGTGCTCGTGAGCGTGCGGGCGCTCGACCCGACCGGGGGCGTCACGCGCGTGGGGCTGGACGCCGGCGGGGCGGCCCAGTTCAGCGAGTCCCGCCAGATCGTCCCGGCCGCGCGGGAGACCACGCAGATCTTCAACGTTCCGGTCAGTGCGACCGGTGCGGTGGGTCAGGTGGTCAACGTGCGCGCGTGGGCGCTGGACAGCGCCGCGCACGGATCCGCCACGGCGGCGGTGGAACTGGTGGTTCAGGACTTCACGGCGCCGGGCGTCACCATCACGGCCCCGGCGGCGCTTGCGAGCTTCGGCGCCGGCAGTATCGTCACCGTGCAGGTTGCGGTGGCGGACGCGGTGGGCGTTACCCGCGTGCGCATGGCCAGCAGCGGGGCGCTGGTCGCGGCCGAAACGCGGGTGCTGAGCCCGGCGGCCCGCAGCGCGACCGTGGCATTCATGCTTGCGGTGCCGGCCAACGCGCCGTATTCGGACGTGACGCTGCAGGCGGAGGCGTGGGACGCCTCCGGCAATCACGGCGTGGCGAGCGCGGTTCCGATCGTGCTGCGCGATGTGGACGCGACGCCGCCCGGCACGCGCGTGACCGCGGTGGACCCGCCGGGCACGAACGCGGCGACGGTGGTGACGTACGAGGTCACAGACGGCCTGGCCGACCTGGACCACGTGGAGCTCTACTTCCGGCGCAACAGCTACGGGACGTTCAACCGCTACACCGACGCGCCCGGCGGCAATGTGCTTGGGCGCTACACGCCGCAGTTCGGCGCGATGGGCACGCTGGTCTTCGATTCGACGCAGATGGGAGGGGACGGCACGTACGAGTTCTACTCGATCGGCGTGGACACGCGCGGCAATCGCGAAGCGCAACCCATCGACACGCAGGCCGTCCTTACGAACCTGGTGGTCGATACGGAGGCGGACTTTGCGGCGGGCTCCCTGACGAATGTGGCCGTGCGTGGCGTGGGTGCGGCCGCGGCCCTGAGGCTGCCGCTGGACGCGTACGCGTGGCGGCGCCTGCTTACCGTGGTCAACACGACGGCGACGGATCTGACCAATGCCTGGGCGCGGGTCGACCTGACCGCGCCGGACTTCAACTTCGCCCATGTGCGCGCGGACGGCGCCGACCTTGCCTTCCTGGGCTCGAATGCGCTCAGCGGCGTCGGCGCGGAGCTGCTGGCGCACGACTTCGAGGTGTGGGATGTCACCGGCGGGACGGCGACGGCGTGGTTCCGGATTCCGGTGCTGAGCGCCGGGCAGACGCTGTCGGTGGAGATGCTGTACGGAAGCAGCACGGCGAGCAACGCCGTGGCGGCGGTTCCCGGGGTCGAGACGAGCTACGTCGCCACGGCGGACCTGAGCATCGACAACGGGAATCCGAATGGGGTGTGGTCCTACGGGTGGATGCCCACCGACTTCAGCAGTTTCAATCTTTACGTGAATGGTGACATGGCCTCTGGCCGCGGACCCCGATGGTACGGGTGGGGCGGCGACTACACGCCCTGCATCTGGCGGAACGGGGGCAGCGCCGCTTGGGGGGTGCCGACGGGCTGGATGTCGCTGCACCCCGGGAACGGCGCGCAGCCGAGCGTGCTGCGCTGGACGGCGCCGGTGTCCGGGCCGGCCCGCGTGGTGGGGCAGTTCCTGGCGGGGGATGGCGGCCACATGCAGGTGGCCGTGCGCGTCGACAACCGGCCCTGGTGGCAGGCGGGTAACGCGGGCGCCTTCGATCTGAGCACGCAGGTCGTCGCCGGAACGACGATCGACTTCGCCGTGTATGGCGGCTACGGCTTTGGCAACACCCCGCTCGATGTCACGATCACCAGCACATCGCCGCAGCGCATGTTGAGTGCGGCGGATGTGTCGCTGGGGGGTGAGCAGGCGTTCCTGCGGGTCCTGGGCGTGACCGAAGGCTTGTTCACGGCGGCGCCCTGGAATGCCGGGCAGGCGCTCGACCAGGCGTCGATCGGCTGGAACGCCACGCTTCCGGCGGGCACGAGTCTGCGCCTCCAGGCGCGGGTGGGGGCGGATGCCGCGGCCCTGGCGGCGGCGGCATGGAGCGGGCCGGGCGGGGCCGGCAGCTACTACACGGAATCCGGCATGCAGTTGGCCGGTACCGCGGCGGATCGCTGGGCGCAGGT
>CAZWQJ010000097.1:0-15356 GCA_964635825.1 uncultured Victivallales bacterium
GAGCTTTGTCGCGAGCTTTGTCGCGAGCTTTGTCGCGAGCTTTGTCGACTGTCTCATCGTTGTATCCCAGCAATCATCGCCGCAGTCATGGCCGAAACCCGCTCCAGCAGTACCTTCCATTCCATGACCTCATCTCCAGGGAGCAGTGAAGGGCAACGTGCGCTGATAGACCTTGAGATTTTCGTGGTTGAACACCGTTATCTATCCGATCTTCGACGAAGCTCGCGATAAAGCTCGCGACAAAGATTCCAGAGAACACCGGTCTCACGCCCGATGGAGGGCCGACCTCCCGCCTGCGCCGGGCCTACGGCGGACAAGCCGTGTCGGCCGCCTCTTCAACGGCCTGCTAGAAACTCGAAATATCGTCCGACCCGCCCATGCTCCGATCCGGGCCACCCGAAATGATCTTGTAGGACCGGTCGCTCACCGCCGTGAACTGAAAATCCTGACCCCACGGATCCTTCAGGCTCTTCACATAGGGACCATTCCAATTCGGCGAGCCGTCGCTGTTCACCAGCGCCGACAGGTTCGGCGGGTATCGCCCCGTGTCCACCTCGTACAGATCCACCGCCGTCGACAAGCTCGCGATCCCCGCACGCGCCGCATTGATCTGCGCCTGCTTCTGTTTGCCGCCAAAACTGCCGATCACCACCGTCGCCAAAATCCCCAGAATGGCCACCACCAGCATCACTTCTACCAACGTGAAGCCGCCGCGCCCCGCCCACCGCCGCCGATCCATGCCGTTGTCCATTATGCGCCTCCTGCGTCCTGTCGTGTTGTCCGCCTTCCGTCCCGGCCCGCTCACGAGTCGATGCCGGAACTCATCTGAAAAACCGCCATCAAAATACTGATCGCCACAAATCCCACGCTAACCGCCACGAAGACAATCAGCAAGGGTTCCAGCGCCGTCGTGAAAATCTTGATGTTGCGTTCCAACTCGTTCTCGTAGCGCCGGGCAATGTGCGTCAGCGCGCCCGGCATGTCGCCCGTCTGTTCGCCGATCGCCAGCATGTCCGTCAGCATCGACGGAAACACTTTGCCCGCCGCCAGCGGGCCCGAAATCGTTGTCCCATCCGTCACGCGGTCGCGCGCGTTCCGGATCTCCTCGCCAATCACCACGTTGCCCACCGTCTTCTCGACAATCCCCAGCGCCTGCAGCACCGGGACGCCATTCCCCAGCAGCGTCGCCAGCGTGCGCGCAAAGTTGGAAAAAATGCCGGACGCCACCACGCCGCGCAGCAGTGGCATGCGCAGCAGGGCCCCGTGCCAGGTGTGCAGCCCGCGCGGCGTCTTCAACGCGCGCCGCGTCAGCTCGACGCCGATCCCCATCACCACCAGCGCCGCCCATCCATACCGCACCAGCCCTTCGCTGAACCCGATCAGCATGCGCGTCGGCAACGGCAGCGTGGCTCCCATCTGATCGAAAATCACCTTGAACTTCGGCACCACCCACACCATCGAAAACACCAGCGTCAGCAGCCCCATGAACATCACGATCAGCGGGTACACCAACGCCATCACCACCTTCTCCTTGGTGTCCTGCAGACGCTCGTAATGCGCCACCAGCCGCCGCAGCACTTCCGCCAGCGCCCCGCTCGCTTCACCCGCACGGATCATGCTCACATACAAACTGCCAAACGACCGCGGATGCCGCCCCAGCGCCTCCGATAGACTCGAGCCACGGATGATTTCATCGCGCAACTCCTGGATGATGGCGTCCGATGTCCGCCCGGTCTGCCGGCTGCCCAAGGTGTTCAGCGCGTTTCCCAGCGTCATCCCCGAGGCCAGCAGGTCGCTCAGCTCGGTCGTAAACACCAGCAGGTCGCGCCCCGATAGCCGCGGCGTCCCGCCGCGCTGCAGCACCAACCGCCCACGCCGCGCCTTGCCCTTCACCGGAGCACCCTTGGCGGGCGCCTTCGTCACCGTGGCCGCACCCTTCGCCGGCGCCGCCGCTTTCGCCGCCTTCACCGGACGTGCCTGCTCCGTCACCGATACCGGGATCTGCCCCAACGCCTCAATCTGCGCCAGCGCCGTCCGCCGGTCCGCCGCCTCAATCGCACCCTCAACCCGGTGCCCCACTTTGCTGCGGGCTATATATGTGAATGTGGCCATAGGGTGTGGGATCGGGAAGTTATCAGTTATCAGTTATCAGTTATCGGCAATCGGTGATCGGTGATCGGTGGCCGGTGGCCGGTGTTCTGACACTGAAAACGGATTACCGATAACCGATAACTGATCACCTTCCTTCTTCCTTCTTCCTTCTTCCTTCTCTCTCCCTACTCGTTCTCTTCCGTCGCCCGCACCACTTCTTCAATCGTGGTGATGCCGTCGATGACCTTCGTCCAGCCGTCATCGCGCAGCGTGGTCATGCCTTCGCGGATGGCCTGCTGCTTGATCTCGTTCGTCGGCTTGCGCGCAATGATCAGGCTCTCGATCGCATCCGTGACACCCAGCACTTCGAAGATCCCGCGCCGCCCGCGGAACCCCGTCATGCGGCAGTGCTCACAGGAACCCGGCTCATAGATCGGGCGCGTCCCGCGGCGCGCCATCGGGAAGCCCAGCTCGTTCAAGGCCTCCACGGATGGCTCCACCGGCTTGCGGCAGCGGTCGCACAGGCGCCGCACCAGCCGCTGCGCCACAATCGCTTCGCACGCCGAGGCCACCAGGAACGGCTCCACCCCCATATCCAGCAAACGCGTGAAGGAGCCGGCCGCGTCATTCGTATGCAGCGTGCTGAACACCAGATGCCCCGTCAGCGACGCCTGGATCGCAATCTCCGCCGTCTCCGCATCCCGGATTTCCCCCACCATGATGATGTCCGGGTCCTGGCGCAAAAACGACCGCAGCGCCCGCGCAAACGTCAGCCCAATGTCGGGCCGCACCAGCACCTGGTTGATCCCCGGCATCTCGTATTCGATCGGCTCCTCGGCCGTCAAAATGCGCACGTCGATGGTGTTGATCTCGTGCAGATACGAATAGAGCTACGTGGACTTGCCTGACCCCGTCGGCCCCGTCACCAGCACGATCCCGTTCGGGCGCTGAATGATCTTCTGGATCAGCCGCGCGTCGCGCTCGCACATGCCCAGCTCGGTCAACGTGATGAAGCTGCCGCTGCCCTGCAGCAAACGCATGCTGATGCTCTCGCCATACACGGTCGGCATCGTCGACACGCGAATATCCAGGTCGCGCCCCTGGATCCGCAAGCCGATGCGGCCGTCCATCGGCAGCCGCTTCTCCGCAATGTCCAGATTGGCCATGACCTTGATGCGCGACAAAATCGCCGCCTGAAAACGGCTGAGCTGGGCCGGCAGCGGCGTCTGGTGCAGCACCCCGTCGATCCGGTAGCGAATGCGCAGCGTCTTCTCCATCGGCTCCATGTGGATGTCCGTCGCCCCCTGCTGGAAGGCTTCCCAGATGATCTGGTTCACGAACTTGACGATCGACGCTTCCTGGTCGAGCTCGCTGAGCTCCACCTTGCCGAGCGAGATCTCCGGCTCCACCTCGAACCGATCGTCCTGCATCATCCGGTCAACGGTCTCGGCGCCGACGCCATACAGACTCTTGGCGGCCGCGGATATGTCATCCCCCGGGCAAAGCACGAGCCGGACCCGGCAGCCGGCAGCCATGCGCAGCGCATCCACCAGCCCGAGATTGAGCGGGTCGTTCGAGGCCACCTCCACCGTGTCGCCGTCCACCGCCACCGGGATCACGTTGTACTGAAAGACCGCCTTCGTGGGCAGCCGCGCCAGCACCTCGGGTGCAATGGGCCCCGCACCCAGCCGCTGAAAGCGCAGCCCCAGCACACGGCCCATCGCCGTCAGAAATTCAATCTCCGGCGCGTAGCCGGACTCCACCACCGTCGCCGTCACGCTCTTCTCGCTGGCTCGCACAGCCCCCAGCAGTTCTTCCACCTGGGCATCCGCGAACAGACCCGTCTGCTTCAGTAGACTCGCCACAAAGGTCGTCGTCGCCGTCGTCATGCCTTGCTCCATTCTTCTTCCGGCGCGGGAGCCGCTGGGGCGCTGGTGTCCGCCGGCCGCGCCCCCGCCGCCCACGTCACCTGCCGGGCTATCCCCATCAGGATGCGCACGTCATCCGTCGTCAACGGTCCGCGCGCCAGGATACGCCGCAGCCCGAGCATCATGTGGTCCGCTTTGTCTTCACGCATGAAACCGATGCGCAGCAAGGTGTCCCGCCAGATCGCAAACATGCGTTCGCGCAGCTCTGACGGCGCCTCGGGCGCCTTCTCCACCGGCGGCACATACTGGTCCGCCGCCACAAACAACTCGTAGGCGCAGACCAGGACCGCTTGCGAAACGTTCATCGACATGTACCCAACGTTGGTCGGGATCTGGATGATCTGCGTACACACCGACAAGTCCTCATTCGACAACCCCTTGTCCTCGGGGCCGAACACGATGGCCACGCGCCCGGTGGCGGCGGCTTCCAGCGCGCGGGGCGCCCACTCGCGCGGCGTGCGTGCGTGTTGCCGGTACAGCCCGTCGCGCGCCGTTGTGCCCATGACCAGCCCGCAGTCCGCCACCGCCTCGGCCAGCGTCGGCGCCGTCCGCATGCCATCCAGCAGCGGCGTCGCATGGCACGCCATCATGCGCGCTTCGTTCATGTCCAGCGTCCGCGGCTCCGCCACGACGAGATCGGAAAGCCCCATGTTCGCCATCGCCCGACACACCGAGCCCACATTCCCGCCATACAACGGGCTCAACAACACAATCCGTATATTCGCCAAACTCACAAGCCCATCACCTCAATCGACCTTAGAACCGCAGATGAACACGGATTGACGCAGATACGGCCCACAGGGCGGCGATGCCAACCATCGCCCGTCCAACTGCATTATATCCGCGTTCATCTGCGCACATCTGCGGTTTCCTAATCGTCCCCCACTCACCAGCTCGCCGGATCCACCAACCCGGCAACCTCGCGCACGCGCTGCTCCACAATCGCCGCGCGGTTCGTCTCGCGGCGCTCCACCAACGCGGCCAGGTCATCCACCTGCTTGCGAATCGCCGCCAGATCCTGCCGCATCAGCTCCTGCTTCACCTGAAAGGCCTCCGCCACCAACCCATTCAGCACGAGCATCTGCGCGTCCCGTGCTGCGTCGCTCGACTGCCGCACGACTTCGCCCTGCTCGCGCACCTGCCGTTCCAACGCGCGGTGACGCCGCGTCAGCGCGTAACGTTCCGGCTGGCGCGACTCCAACTGCCGCCACTCCAGCGCATCCCGCACCAACCCCGACAGCAGCTTCACCGCCTCGCCCAGATCCTGCATCGACAGCAGCGTAAAGTCCTGCAAATCCGCCGGCATGCGTTCGGCAATATACTGCATCATCGCCTCGCGGTCGACACTCGGGAACCGCGCAAAGACCGCATCCAGCACCAACCGTTCCTGGTCCGAGGTCAGCGGCGTCGGGGGTTGGTCACCGCTGGCCTGCGGCAGATGCGCCAAGTTTCCCGGCAACGCCTCCCCGGCGCCATCCTGAGCCCATGTACACAGCGGGCCCGCGCCCACCACGATGCCCAACATCCACACCAGCCCCACCCGCACCGCCCGCCGCATCTCCTCGCTCTGAAATCGCTGCATGAATGCCCCTCACGCCGCCCCCGCGGCCTTACTCGCCCCTCACGCCAAACTCGCCATACAACCGCGCCGAGATCTGCGCCAGTCGGTCCAGTTCCAGCTCGGCCCCGGACCGGTGACGCCGCCGCCCATCCTCCAGGTATCGCCGCTCAAACTCGCGCACGCGCTCCGCAACCGCCCGTTCCTGCGCCGTGTACTGCATATCCAGAGCGGTGGCCCCCTCGACTTCCGGCTTCGCGGGCAGAGCCACGGCGGCCACCACAGGTGCGCGTGCCGACGGTCCACCGAGCCACTGCGCCACCCCAACGGCCAACACCAACACCGCGGCCAGACTCCAACCCAGAGCCGGACGTACGGTCCACGCCCGTTCATCGCCCGCAGCAACCGGCACCGGCCTCACCAGTTCCGCCCGCGCCGCCGCCTCCACGCGCGTCAGAAAATCCCCCCGCAGGTCCGCCGCACGCGCAGCCTTCCCCGCCTCACGCAGCGCCCCCCTGACCTCCCGCCGCCCCACCCACTCCATGCCCCGCCCCATACTCTTCCTTCTTCCTTCTTACTTCTTACTTTCCCTCAGCCTCCCCAGCCCTCGCTGCGCCCGCCACAAAACGGTCCCCAACGGTGCCTGCACCGCATCCGCGACCTCGCGAAACGTCAGCCCGCCAAAATAGCGCAGCATCAACACCTCGCTCTCCGCCGACGGCAGCCCCCGCAGCGCGCCCAGCAGCGCCTCTTCCCGCTCGCGCGCCATCAACAACTCCGGCGCGGTCGCGGCGCCCGGCTCCTCATCCCTCCTCGCCGTCACCTCCGCGTCGCCCGGCAGCGCCTCCCACGCGCGCCGCCGCTGCACGTCGATCGCCCGATTCCGCGCCACGCGATACAGCCAGCCCGTCAGGCCTCGTCGCGGATCCAGGCGGTCCCGGTTACGCACCAACTCCACAAAGCTCTCCTGCACCACATCCTCGGCCAGCCCCGCTTCGCCCAGCATCGCGTGCACATAGGCCATCAATCCCCGCCGGTGCCGGGCAAATAGCGCATCAAAGGCGGCCGCGTCGCCGTCGCGCAACCGCCGCAACAGCTGCCCGTCCGACTCCCCACCATCGCCTGGTTCACCCTTACTACGCATGAAGCCGCGATTTTATTGGTAGCAGCCCCCATGGGTCCACTCCCATCGCAAGCAAAGGGAAGGGGCAACGGGGAGAGAATCGCGCACCGCAATGAAAAGGGCCGCCGAGCCGGCGGGCAGACATGCGACTTCGAAATAGAGACGACACCGAAGCCGGGCGGACCTACCCCCGCGCCAGCGCCTCGTCGAGCAGGCGCTTCACCTCGGCCAGCGGCTGGCGCGCGCGCAGCGCGTCCGCCCGGCGCTGTTGCGAGGCCAGAACCTCCGCGTGCAACGCCCCGTCTTCCAGCGTGCGATGCATGAGTTCGGCCAGCATCGCCGGGGACAGATCCTCATAGAGCACCCCCGCGCCGCCCATGGCCTCCGGCGTTCCACCGGTCGCGCGGGCGATCACCGGCACCCCTTTGAACATCGCCTCCACCAGCGGCAGACAATATCCCTCGTGCCGGCTCGGACACACAAACAAGTCCGCCACCTCGTAGTACGCCGACAGCCCGGCCTCCGAGGCAAACCCCTCAAAGTGCACATTCTCAAGATCCAGCTCCGCCGCAAACATCCGCAGCATCGCGTAATAGCGTGGCGCGCAGTGCTTCGAGCCCACAATCAGCAGGCGGCTGCGCCGGTTGCACGCCGTCCGGTACCAGGCAAACGCCTCGATCAATTCTTCCACGCACTTGTTCGGCGCCATGCGACCGACAAACAGAATGTTGCGCATCGGCTCCGCAAACAGGCCCCGCACCCGCGCGTCCGCCGGCACATCGAACTGCGAGGGCGAAAATATCAGCGGCAGCACCCGCACCCCCGGCAGCCCCAGCGCCGTCAACTCGTCCGCGTCAAATTGCGAATCCGCCCACAGCGCCGAACAGGCCGACGCCACGTCGCGCAACCCCGCCCGCGCCTCCGTCAACCGCCCCGCCAACTCGTCGTCGTAGCCCCGAAAGAACTCCGGAGGCGTGATGTTGTGATACAGCAGAATCTTGCGCCCGCTCGCCGCCAAAAACCGCTCCGTCGCCGGCGAGCTCACCGCGTAATGATGCAGCAGCACATCGTCGGGCGCCGGACTATACGCACTCAGCGGCCGGCATTGCGACTCCATCGTCGGCGCGATGCGTCCATCGGCCACATAAATCTGAGCCTCGTACCCGAGCTGCTGCACATACCCATGCAGGCTGCGACTCTCGTTGGATATCGCATCCCCATCCGCAAAGCCCGCCAGCAACTGCACAAACCGTCGCCGGCTCATGGCGCACCCCCGGATCCGCGCGGCGCCACCGTCCCGCGCTCCACCTTCGCCCGCAAGGCATCCAAGTCCCGACGCAACGCCTGATTCTGCAGTGCCAGATCGAACACCAATTGCTCATTGATGCCATTCTGCCGGGAAACGATGCGGGCGATGCGATACTGCACCTGCCGCCAGATCCAATCGCGCAGGCGCGCCGCCACCACCCCCATCAGCCCATCACGACGCGGCACCGTACTCGTCGGATTCACCACGTGGTGGATGGCCAGCAGCGCTTGAAAACGATCCAGATACTCGCGCTCGTCCGCCGACGCCCGCAGCGTCAACGCACTGCACGCCGGCTGCTGAAACCGCGGCGCCGGACCACCCGCCGCCCGCGCCTCCGCCGCACGGCGCAAGTCCTCACCCAGATCTCCCGTCCGATCCCGCCCCGCCACGAATAGCTTCACCATTCACCATCCCAACCACGTTGCGCACTCATCGAACCCACCATGCCAAAGCCACCCTCAGATTGCAAACCCGCGCCCCCCCGAATCCTTAGCGAAGGGATCCGGCTTCGACTCACCCGGCCGTTCAGACTGCAGTGCTCCATCTGGAGGGCCGACCTCCGTGTCGGCCGGGATCAGTGACACCGTCGTTAGGTTCTGGCCATATCGATGAACGTTGGAAGTTGGGCGTTCCTCATGCTCGCTTCCATCCGGCCCGCCACGGGCCAGCGGTCGTACTGATCTGAGAAACTTCGTCGCGAGCTTTGTCGCGAGCTTTGTCGAAAACCATTACCATGCAAACCCTTCCATCGACAAAGTTCCCGACAAAGCTCGCGACAATGATGGATCAACGTTTCTCATGGCTTGTTCCCACTGGCGGCATCGCGCCAGCGGTCAACCTGAAACCCGAAACCGGATATTCCCGTTCCCCGTTCCCCGCTCCCCGTTCCCCGCTCCCCGTTCCCCGTTCCCCGTTCCGGGCTCCCCGTTCAACGCCCCTCGCCCACCCCCAACACGCGCAGCAACCCATCGAGTTGCGCGTAGTCGGGCACCAGCACATGCGCACCGGCCCGGATCAGCCGCCCGCGCTTGCCCAGATTCCAGCCGAACCGGCGCACTTCGTCGCTGGCCACCCCCACCGCGAACCCGCCGCGTTTGCGCGTTTCGCGAATCTCCACCGGCCCGTCGCCAACGGTCACCAGCCGGTCCATGTTACGCGCACCGATGTCGTTCAAAATGCGATCCAGCACGATCCGCTTCGCCTCTTTGGTCGCATCGCCCACCGCACCGTAGATGCGCCCTTCAAATACATCCGCGTACCCCAGCGCCTCGGCTTCGCTCACCACGTCCTGCTCGTCCGTGCCGCTGGCCAGGTACAACGTCACGCCCGCCGCCCGCAGCCGCCGCAACAGCGCCGCCGCATTCTTGAGCGTGAAATCCGCCACATCCAACTCACCGCGCTTCAGTCGCGCCACGCGCTCCTGCACCAGTCTCATCAGGGCGGCGTTGTAGAGGCTCTTGTAGCCGGCGGCGTCCTGCCGCTCTGCTTCCGGCACCTGCCCGAATTCGCGCACCAGATCCACCAGCCCCTGCATCTGCACCAGCGTCTGGATGCCCGTGGTCTTGTCGATGAACTCGCGCACCCGCGCCTTCACCCGCGCGTACAGCGTCTCGCCCGCCGACGCGTAGTGTGCCCCCAGTATCGCCCGCACCATCATCGGCTCCATCACCTGCTCCCAGCCTTCACGCAGGGTCGAGAGCGTGCCGTCATGATCAAAAATCGCGTGCGTGATCTGGCGGCCCGCCGGCAGCGCTTCCACCACCTCCAGGTCCAACCCCTCCGCGTGCCGCGCCTGGCGCAGATCATCGGCCAGCTCCGGCGCATACACATAGTCCGGATCCGCACCGATCGCGCGAATCTCTTCCGGCGTCGCCGTCCCCGTCTGGAAAAGCTTCTGCACCGTCACGCCCGCCACGAAATTACCGAACACGGCCGCATCCACCGGCGCGACTCCGCAGGCCAGTGCGGCCGTCACCCCGGCCAGCATGCTGTCCCCCGCACCCACCGGATCCGTGCGCCGCACGATGTGCAGGCCGGGCACCGCCCGCACGCCGCTCCCATCCGCCACCACACAGCCGCGCGGGCCATTCGTCACCAGCACCGGTCGCGCCCAGCGCCCAAACAAGTCCCGCGCGTACCCTTCCACCTCGCCCTGGCTGATGACATCCGCCGCCCCGTACTGCCCGCCGCACAGCCGCGCCGCTTCGCGCGCATTCAGCTTGTGCACACCGGCCGCGTAGCGCTCCGGAAAATGCCGGCTGTCCACCACCATCAGCCGGTCCGCATGCCGCGCCATCCACGCCTGCAGGCGCCCCTGAAAATACGACGAATGAATCCCGTAGGTGAGCTGCTCATTCACAACCAAACCGTCCAACTCCGGCAGCGCCGCGTCCAGGCGTGCCAGCAACGCGTCCGCCACCTCGTCTCGCAGCCGATTGAAATGGCCGAAGTCGATCCGGTTGAGTTCGCTCTCTTCGCGAATCGGCTTCAGGTACACCGTGGTGTCCCAGTCGCCATGCTGCACCTGCATGCCCGCCAGATCCACATGCAGATCCCCCAGCAGCCGCGTCAACGCCTCGCCGAAGGGATCGGCCCCCGTCACGCCAAACGTGCGGATCGTCCCCACCCCCATCGCCGCGAGGTTCGCCACCACGTTGCCCGCCCCACCCAGGCTGTAGCGCTGCCGCCGCACCGGCTGCGTCGGTAGCCCCGTCTCCACCGACAACTCCGAGGCCGACATGTCGAACGCCCAATACACATCCAGGCAGAAGTCGCCCACCACGCCCAGCCGCAGTCCCGGCAACCGCCCCAGCAGATCATCCAACCATGCGCGAGTCATGCACCCACCGTAAGTCGTCGCGACCACGGAAGCAAGCGCGGGGCGCGCAGCGGCTCGGCCGGAGGCCTCGCCCTACCCAGAGGTCACCGCCGCATGACAGGTAGGGCGAGGCCTCCGGCCGAGCCGCCCTCTTCCACCCATCAGCCCGGACTTCGTTCCCTTCGTGACCTTCTGTTCCAATCCTCTTCCGGTGCGGCGCCGCCGCCCGTCGCCCCCAGCCTCACCCGCCACGCCGGTACACACTGGGCGTCACCCCCGTCTCGACATGGAACTGGCGGCTGAAATGATAGACATCGCCGTACCCCAAAATCTCCGCAATCCGCGCCACCGGATGCGCCGAACCGCTCAGCAGCGACCGCGCCGCATCGATCCGCGTCCGCACGATGAACCGCCGCGGCGTCCGCCCCTCATAGCGCCGGAACAGTCGGCTGAAGTGCTCCGGGCTCATCCCAATCTCCTGCGCCAGCGCCGCCACACTCCACGCCGCCGCCGGATTCGCGCGAATCCGCGCCGCCACCGCCCGAATCGCATCGTAGTGGGCCCCCGCACCCATGCCGCCCGTCGGCCGCGCATCCTCCCGCGCCAACTCCAGCAAGCTCGCCCCCAACCACTGCCCCGCCTCGTCTTTCGCGCCCGCTTGATGCGACGTCGCCACACGCTCCATCAGGTTGATGAAAAAGGCCACATCGTGCAGGCGGCGATGCACCGGCGGCAGGTCATCCTCCGGCAGCTCGGCCAGCACCACCGGCCGCCCGCTCTCGTCCAACACCTGAAACATCACCCACCAGACCTCCAACGGATGCCGCGCCTCATGCGTCGCCCGGCAGGCCTCCCACATGCGCAGCAGGAAGCAGTCCCCCGGTTGCAGCGCCAACTCCCCGCGTGGCGCCATCCAGAACCGCCCGCGCCCCCGCCGCACCAGCCACAGCATCAGGTAGTCCCGGTTCTGCTGGCCGTGCTCCCAATGCCAGTCCGGCGCGCACAACGCCCCGTGCGCCTCCCGGATCTTGAACGCGGAATTCTTCCACTGCATGTCAAAAAAATACAAATCCGGATCCGGTTCGTCCATTGCCAATTGCAGCCGCCGGGCGCTACCCTTCTTCCCTTTCCAGAGGAGGATCCGAGCCGATGAATGTTGAATTGCTGCAGAAGAAGGTTGCGGATGCGAAGGCGGTCGTGCGCGACGCGTTGCTGAAATATCCGGCCCCAGGCCTGCGCGTCGCCTGGACCGGTGGCAAGGACAGCACCCTCGTGCTGTGGCTTGTGCGCGACGTCTGCGCCGAAACCGGCCGGCCCCTGCCCGCCTGCTTCTGCATCGACGAAGGCGATATGTTCCCCGAAATCCGCGAGTTTCTCGATACCTATATCCGCGCCTGGAATGTGAAGCTCGAACTGATTCACAACCACGATGTCTCTCGCGCCGCCGGCGGCACCCTCGGCGGCACCGTCAAGGTCGCCGACCTCGACGCCCGCAACCAAGCCGAAATCCAGCGCCTCGGCTACGAGGAAGACACGTTTGTCTACGAGCCGGAATCCTATGTCGGCAATCACCTGATGAAGACCGCCACCATGAACCGCTACCTGAAGGAACAGCAGGTGACCGCATTCCTGGTCGGCATCCGCTGGGATGAGCAGGAAGCGCGCATGAACGAAACGTACATCAGCCCGCGCCCCGCCAGCGAACTCAGCCCCGCGCACGACCGCGTCCACCCCATCCTGCATTTCACCGAGCGCGACGTCTGGGATGCCCACCAGTTTTTGAAAATCCCCTACAGCGCTCTCTATGAGCAGGGCTACCGCTCGCTCGGCGCGCGCGTGACCACCACCAAGGCCTCCGTGGTCCCCGCCTGGGAACAGGATCTGGAAAACACCTCCGAGCGCGGCGGCCGCCGCCAGGACAAGGAAAACCTCATGGCCAAACTGCGCAGCCTCGGCTACATGTAGGAGGTTCTGCGGGTCCTTGTTCCCCGGTTCTTTGGTTCATAGCGTACACACAACGATGCATGCGTTTCGGCCAAGTCTTACGACGACATAGAGTAAGGAGTCCCCATGACCCCCACCCCAACCTTCGCCACCGCCCCCGGCCCCACCACCGACACGCCCAGCACCGTCTACTCGGTCACCGTCAACGGCCAGCCGGTCCCCGTCGATCACTTCGAGGATGTCCATACCGCTCACTTCGGCTTCACCGGCACCTGCGACGTCATCGTCAGCGTCAAACCCAGCATCGGCCACCGCAATCTGAAGTACGTGTCGCGCTATTCGATCCGCCCCCTGCGCGCCGGCATCCATGCGCGCAGCGAACTCAACACCCTGCACTTCACACTCAACCGCCCGCGTCAGCTCGTCATCCAGGTCAACGACTACGAACGCCTCTTCCTCTTTGCCGACCCGCTCGCGGCCGATGCACCGCGCCCCGGACAGCCGGGCGTCGTCAACCTGGCGGACTTCGCCGCCGACCGCACCGGCGCCACCCTCCAAACTCAGCAGGTCCAGGCCGCCATCGCCGCCACCCCCGTCGGCGGCATCCTCTATGTCCCCGCCGGCGTCTACTCCACCGGCTCCGTCACCCTGAAAAGCGACATGACGCTCTTCCTCGACTGGGGCGCTGTCCTGCGCGGCTCCGCGTCGCCGGCCGACTACCCCGCCGACGCCACCAGCTGGCACTGGGCCAGCACGTGGTTCGTCGGCGCCGCCAATGCCGCCAACCTGCGCATCGCCGGCCATGGCGTGCTGGATGCCAACGGCTCGCGCGTCCGCGCCGCCCAGTGCGGCCCGCACCTGCTCATCCTGCGCGATTGCACCAACGTCACCGTTGAAAACATCATCGTGCGCGACCCCGCCGCCTGGTGCGTCCACCCCATCAACGGCGACCACATCACCATCCGCAACGTCAAGAGCGTCTGCAATCGCGACGTCCTCAACACCGACGGATTCGATATCACCAGCTGCCGCGATACCGTCGTCGAAAACTCCTTCCAGTACTGCAGCGACGATGGCGCCGTCATCAAAACCGCCGGCGGCAAACCCGCCGAACGCATCACCATCCGCGATAGCGTCTTCCTCACCAAGAAGTCCGCCCTCAAAATCGGCACCGAGACCGAGGGCGATGTCAGCGATGTCACCTTCCTCAATAACGACGTCATCGAGTGCGATCGCGGCATGACCCTCTCCATGGAAGACGGGCACACCATCCGCAACACCCAGTACATCGGCAACCGCTTCGAACTTGTCTACCTCGACGCCCGCCGGCGCCTGGTCGACTTCTACACCTGGAACCGCAAGGGCGGCGGCCGCATCGAAAACACCCTCATCAAGGACTGCGTCGCCGACCAGCCCTGGCCTCGCCCCTCCACCCTCTTCGCCTGCTCCGGACCCATCGACGGCGTCCGCTTCGAAAACTTCACCCTCGCCGGCCGCGTCTGCAGCTCCCTCAAGGACGCCGACGTCCTCGTCGAAGTCCTCCCCTGCAACGACGCCCGCCGCGCCACCGTCTACAACATCACCTTCCCCCCCGCCGCCCCCGACCCCGTCAACCTCGCCCTCGCGTAAAGCCCCGGCTCGGCCGGAGGCCTCGCCCTACCCGTCGTGACGCGGCCCCCCTGGTAGGGCGAGGCCTCCGGCCGAGCCGCGATAGCAGCCTCTCCATCCCCCCGGTAGGGCGAGGCCTCCGGCCGAGCCGCCCTCACGCCCCCTTCACGCCCGCTGCCACACAAACGGCCATTCCTCAGCCAGCGCCACCAGCTTCTTGCGCACCGGATTCATGCGCACGTAATGACACTTCTCCACCACCTCGGCGTCATCACGCAACCGATGCTCAAAGAATCCAGCCTGCCACTCGATCCGCAGCTTCTTGGCCTGATAGGATTTCCACGCGCTCACCACGGGTTTCACCCCACGCTGGCGATCAAACACCGCCACCATGTGCAGATGGTCGGGCATCACCAGAAACAGCAGCATCCCCCAACGCCCGAGCCGATCATAGACCTGCGCGCTCTCCATCAGCGCTTCACCCACATGGGGAATGCAGAGCGAATTCCGCTCGCGCTCCGCGCAGTTGATCGTGATGAAATGGCGAGACCCTTCAGGCACCCATGAGGGAACGGCGTGCGGCAACCGCTTGCGCCGTGGCAGAGGATCACGGTTGTTCGTCGCGTCAGTCATCCGTTGACCCCAGGTAGGGAGAGGCCTCCGGCCGAGCCGCAATTCACCCTATCCCTCCCCTGGTGGGGCGAGGCCTCCGGCCGAGCCGCAATGTCGCCTCTCCATCCCCCCTGGTAGGGCGAGGCCTCCGGCCGAGCCGCCTCCCCTCCCTCACGCCAGCGTCGCCGCCGCTTCGCGCACCAACCGCGCAATCGGCAACCGCTGCGGGCAAGCGCGCTCCGCGTCGCCAAAGTCCGCCGCCGCCAGCGCCTCGCGCGCCGCGTCCGGAAGCCCGCGCCACGTCCGGCGTGCCAGATCCAGGTCGCCGTATTCGCGGTGGTACATCAGCGAGCGCATGACATCCC
>CAZWQJ010000098.1:0-15213 GCA_964635825.1 uncultured Victivallales bacterium
GCCTGACGCGCATCGAGCCGGCCCAGGTCGCGGCCGCCGTCACCTCGCTGCTGGCGGAGACGGGTAACCGTGGCTGACGCAGACTGGGGTGCGGACGGTGGAGCGCGTTTGGTGGGAAAACGGATGAGCCGGTCACCCTGGCTGCGGCGTTGTCACGGGCGAGGCATACCAGGAGTATAGCCTCGCCCGTTCCGCCTGGCATCCGGGGCAACCGGCTCATCCGTTTTCCCATCCCCTCGCGAACTCGGGGCGTCCAAACGCGCTCCACGGTTGCCCTCGCCAATCACCCCGCCGGAGGAGCGGGGTGATGGCGAGATCGTGGGCGAGTGGTGTTGGCGGGGACGTGGGGCTTCGTGGTGGGCGTGGCACTGTATCCGTGGTTCATGGATCAGCCGAGGTTTTGGTTACGGGGCTCGTCCTGTGGCCGCAACCCACGCCATGGAATCTCGCCATCGCCCCGCGCCCCTTGGCGGGGCGATAGGCGAGGGCAACCGTGGAGCGCGTTTGGCTGCCCGCGCCTCGCGGGATGCGAATGGGGAGTGCGGGAAGGCCTCAGCCGCCAGGAGTCTGGGGCGGCGCGATACTCCTGGTATGCGCCGCCCCAACGCGACGCCGCGGATGATGCCTTCCCGCACTCCCCATTCGCACCAAACGCGCTCCACCGTCCGCACGAGGGGTTGTGCCATCGACCGGATCGGGGGCTCAGGCGGTGCGGGTGAAGAGGTAGTCGGCGGCGGTGAGGCGGCGGCAGCGCCAGTTGGCGCCGAGATGGGCCTGGATGGCGGCGAGTTCATCGGCGCGGTGGACTTCGAGGATGAGGAAGCGGGTGCGGTTGAGCACGCGGGTGGCGCCGCGCAGGACGAGCAACTCGTAGTGCTCGGTGTCGACCTTCATCAGGAAAATTTCGCCGGCGGGGGCGGTGTCGTCGAGGGTGACGACGGGCACCTCGATGCCGGGGGTGGCGGCGCCGGGGGTGGCCACGAGCGAGGCGCCGCTGTCGTTCGGGGCGCTGGCGTAGAGGGTGGCGGTGGCGGTGCGGTCGCCGACGGCGGCGTTGGTCACGCGGATGTCGCTCTTCAGTTGGCCGGCCCAGTTGGCGATGTGGCGCGCCATGGTGGGAAGCGGTTCGAAGGCGTGCACGGTGGCGCGCGGGTTGAGGGTGGTCAGGAGGTGGCTGAAGACGCCGGCGTTGGCGCCCACATCCAGCGCGACCGGTGCCGGATGCGCGGCGAAGGGGGCGGCCCACTCCGCGTCGCGAATCTCCCGTTCCACGATCAGCGTCCAATACGAAATGAGCACGCGTTCCGAATCGATCGGGAAGCCCTGCGGGTCCACGAGGCCGTTCGGGGGGCGGCGGGTGAGGAAGAAGCGCAGGCGGGCGATCAGCAGGCGCCACGCGAACGCGGGCTGTTCCGCGCCGGTGCGGCACCAGCCGCGCACGGACGGCCACAGATGAGTCAGTGCCATGTACAGACGGGAGTGCACGTTGGGCGCACGATAGCAGCCGCCTCCCGATGCGCCCAGTGCGAAAGGTGGCACGGCGCCGCTTGACGATGGCCGGGGGCGGGGGATAGTGTGCGGCTACCGAAGACGGGACGCCATGGGTATCAACATCAACACCGCGCAGTTTTTGCTGGGGGTGCGCCGCGCCGGGGCCTCCTTTGAGCGCACGCTGACGGTGGGGCGCCTGCATCTCAATGTTTACAAGCCGCACCTGCGTCGGCTCTTTCAGGACGAGGGGTTGCTGGATGAAGCCATTTTGGCCGAGGTGCCCGACAGCGGCGCGCAGCCCTACGCGGAGCCGTTCCTGCGCATGCTGGGGGCGAAGACCGTCGACGCGATGGATGTGTCGGATTACGAAGGTGCGACGCGGCTGCACGATCTGAACACGCCGATCCCGGCGGCACTGGTGGAGGCGTACGATCTGGTCTGCGACGGGGGTACGCTGGAGCACGTGTTGCATTTTACGACGGCGCTGCACAACTGCATGAGCATGGTGAAGCGCGGCGGGAGTTTGGTGCTGCATCTGCCCGTCAACAACTGCATGGGGCACGGTTTCTACCAGCTCAGTCCGGATCTGTTTTTTCGCGTGCTGTCGCCGCCCAACGGGTTTGAAGTGAAGCGGATGGTGATCCACGCGGTGGGCCCCTACAACCGCTGGTATGAAGTGGCGGACCCGCATGATGTGCATGGCCGCGTCGAGCTGATTTCCTGGCGGCCGATGCACCTGCTCGTGCATGCGGTCAAGACTGGCCCGACGCCCGCGACGCTGACGACTTCGCAGCAGACGAGCTACGAGGGACAGGACTACCAGCGCATCCAGGCGGCGGATGCGGCGCGCGCGCGCAGCGAGGCGGCGGCGGCACAACGCACGTGGATCAATCGGTTGCCGGGGCTTGCGCAGTTTCTGCGCGTGGCCCGCAACGGGTTTCAATTCTACGCGCGCCAGTCGCTCTGCAACCGGCGCTACTACCGGCCGGTGGCGAAGAAGTAAGAGGGAACGCTCGGCGCAGCCTCGCGCTCCAGTGACGCTGATGGAGCGCGAGGCTGTGCCGAGCGCCCAATCCGGGAGCCGTGAAATAGTTGCGGATGCACGGTCGGGACGGCGCCCGACCCTCCAGAATGCTGGCACAAACGGCCTATTTCGGAAGTCGGTGATCGCCCCGCTACGCCGACTGGCAGACCTGCAGGATTTCTTCGGCGACGCGGTCCCAGGTGTGTTCGCGCGAGGCGTCCCAGGCGGCGCGCGACAGGGTGGCGCGGTGGGCGTCGTCCTGTAGCAGGCGCAGGGCGGCGGCCGCGGCGGCGGTGTTGTCGCGGATGGGGACCTTGACCACGCCGCGGTCGAAGACGCCGTAGACGGGGAGGTCATAGGCGACGACGGGCAGCCCCGCGCTCATGGCCTCGACGATTACGATGCCATAGCTTTCGTAGTAGCTCGTCATCAGGAAGAGCTTGGCACTCAGGAGGTGCTTGAACTTGGCGTCGCCGTGGAGCTCGCCGACGCAGCGAACATTCTGAGCGATGCCGGCGTCGGCGCAGGCGCGTTCGAAGTCGGCGGTGCGGCCTTCGTGGTCGGCGCCGATGACGACGAGGGAGACGTCGGGCTTCACGGCGCGCAGGCGCTTGACGATGTCGATGAGTTGCCAGAGTCCCTTCTGGGCGTGGAAGCGGCCGATCCAGACGAGGTCGGTGGTGCGGGTGGCGGCGGGTGGGCGGGGCGAGGCGAGTCCACCGCCGTAGCGTTGGAGCTGATGGACGCGGTGGCGTGGGAAGAGGCGCGCGAGCAGGTCCCGGTAGTAGGGGTTGTGGGTGAGCAGCACGCCGCGCGGCAACACCAGGCGGCGGTAAAGCCACTGGCTCAGGCGGTATTGCACGAGGGCGGGGGTTGGCGCGCGGCGGCGGCCGGTGAAGTGCCCTTCGTAGCCGCGGAAGAGCGCCGGCGCCTGCATGCGGTACCAGTAGACCAACTTCGCCTGCGGGCAGCGCCGCGCCAGCCGGTGAAAGGGAATCGAGTTCGGAAACCCGTCCGAGTTGCACAGCAGCACATCGCCCGGTTCCGGCGTGAGTGTGTCCATGAGCCGGCAGGCGAGGCGGGTGCGCTGCAGGTATGAGGTGAAGACATGGTGGCGCTGCTCGAAGGCAAAGCTGTCGATGGTCGCATAGCGCAGGAAGAGGTCCTCGTGCAACCCGACGCGCTCGTAGGTGGTGCGGCCATTGTCGGTGGTGACGATGGTGTTGGCGATGCCGCGCGCCTGCAGGCGGCGGACGACTTCGACGAGGCATTGCTCGCCGCCCGAGAGACCATGGCCCAACTTGGGCAACTCGAAATGATAGATGCGCATGGTACTTTTCGTTATCGCCGGGCGCGCCCGCGCGCGGAGCGCCCGGGCCACCCGTTGCTACGGTTTCGGTTTGCGCAGCGCCACGAGCCAGCCATCGCGCAGGGACGGGATCAGGGCGCCGAGCAGGGTTTCCGCCACGAGATAAATCCGGACGACGGCGTTGCGCCAGCGGTTGTTCTGGATCAACGCGTAGGAAAAGTACGTGTGGTGTTCGACGGCAGCGACCCCATAGCCGAGTTTGCGACCGAGGGCGGCGACTTCGCGCGCGCTGTAGAGGTGGATGTGAGGGTAGCCGCCGCCGTAGTTGGGGGAGCGGATGGGGAGGTGGAACGGGCTGCGGCCCACGAGGAAGATCAGGCGGTTCATCAACGCCACCAGGTTGGGCGAGGTGACGATGAGGACGCCGCCGGGGGCCAGCACGCGGTGGATCTGTTCGAGTGCGTGGGTGAAGGCGGGCGGCGGAATGTGTTCAGCCACCTCCGACAAGACGGCGGCGTGAAAGAAGTTTGCGTCGAAGGGGATTGGATCCTTTTCGAGGTCACAGCCGCGGATCTTGGGGGCGAACGGCTTGAGGTCGGGGTGTTCGAATGTGGCCCAGGGGACATCCACGCCGTGCCAGTTGAGGTCGGGGAGGACGCGCGCGTAGAGGAGCAGGGGGATGCCGTGGCCGACGCCCACATCCAGGGCCGGTCCCGGGCGCGGGGCCAGGCGTTCCAACGCGCGCAGGATGGCGGTGTAGCGGTTGACCGCGCCCTGGATCTTGTGGCGCACGTCGTTCCAGGTCACCGCGGGCTTCACGAGCTGCGGCACGTAGCGCCGGGAGTAGTCGATGATCAGGTCGCGCAGTTCGCGGTTGGTCATGGTGGTGTGACGGGGTTCGGGGTTGAGACTCGCCCGGTGCGTCGGCGGCCGGCAAGGACGGTGGCGGCAATCAGGAGAAGAAGCCAGGCGCCACGGCCGGCAACGGCAATTTGCAGGGGGCGGGTTGAGGGGGAATAGGCCAGGTGAACCCGATGGCGGCCGGCGGGTACCGGCACGGCCTGAAACAGATAGTCGGCGCGCAGCATCGGCGCAGGCGCATCATCGATCCACGCCTTCCAGTCCGGATCGTACTTTGTGGCATGGATAAGCAGGCCGTCGGCGGGCAGGTCGACGTCGAGCACGGCGTCGGCCGTGCTGCGCGACACCACGGCGACGGTGCCCACGGCGCCTGCGGCCGATGCGGGGGCGGCGGCGCCCTGGATCCAGGTCAGCCGGGCTGGGTCGTGGGCGCGGTTGGCGAGTGCGCGCAGGACGTTGGTGTTGCCGTCGGCGGTATCGGGTGCCGTGGTCCATGCCGGGGTGAAGCGAAAGAGCGGTAGGGCCCCGGTGAACTCCACGATGGAGAGCAGGTGCTGTTCGGGGGGCACGTCGGCCGAAGGCAGATACTGGCCATCCGAATTCTGAATGACGCCAAAGGTGACGCGTTCAGCGAGCTGTCCCGGGGCCAGTTGTTGCAGTTCGCCGAGTGCCTGGCGCAGGCAGAGGAGGTAGCGGACGCCGCCCAGTTGCCACGTGCGCCGCATGTCGCCGCCGAGGGCGTCGAAGAAGGTGGCATAGTCGGTGGGCATGCGGCTGATGGAGACGGGGTCGAAGAGGTCGTAGCCGCCGGCGGTGAGGTAGGTCATGCGCCAGTTGTTCAAGAGCGGATTCTGGGCAGGGATCAGCTTGAGTCGTCCGTTGGAGGCGTGGGCATTGAGCCAGTCCGTCATGGGGTTGGGCTGCGAGAGGTGGCGGTAGGTGTGGCCGATGAGATAGGGGCGGTTGGCGCGCGTCAGTTCCGCGGCCATGGCGACGACGAGAATGGCAACGCCGGCGGCGAGCAGGGGGCGGTTCGGGGTGCGCGAGGGCGTGAGCAGCAGCCAAACGACGCCACCGGCTACGACGAGAACGACCAGCAGGACCACGTTGGCCGAGAGCGCGTAGGCGCGTGCGGCCTCGGCCAGCGGCCCAAAATCCTCGCTCTGCAAGCGGCTGAGGAATGCCCGTGGCAGCGCGCTCAGCATGAAGGTTCCCACCAGCGCGATGAGGGCGGGGACGGAGAGAATGGCCGCGGTGAGGCGCCGCAGGCCACGGTGGGCGGCACGGTCGCGCGCCGGCGCCAACCCGCGCAGCACATCGGCGCCCATGGACACGGCGAGGACGGCGAAGACCGTCATGGGACCGAGCCACTTGTCGGGGTTGCGGATGGTGCCCATGTAGGGCAAGGCATGAAAGAGGCGGTAGAGGGGGAAGTGTTTGCCCCAGGAGAGGGCGAGGCAGAGGAGTGTCAGCGCGAGCAGGGTCCAGGCTTCGCGGCGGTCATCGGGTTCCAGGCCGGCGGCGGCCATGGGCGAGGAGCGCCGGGCGGCAAAGGCGTAGAGCAAGGCCAGCAGGACCAGCGCCACCGTGCCGAGGGCGTAGCCGGCGAGGCGGTAGTTGCGGAAGCCCTGCTGCGTTTCTTCCCAGCCGGCACTGCGTCCCATGCCGCCCCAGTACGGGGCCTCGCCCGAGCGGCTGGAGGCGCCGTGGTAGTCCGCGGCGATGAGCGACCAGCTCTCGACGGGGGGCAGGCTCCACTGCGTGGCCCACTCGTACTGATCGGCCGGCGATTGTTCTCCACCCTGACTGACCCCGGAAATGTTGGCGTAGAACTGGATGACGATCGCCTGGTAGGCCAGGACGAGGCTGACGGCGGCGACGAGGCCGAGGCGGGCGACGGTGCGAAGGGCGTGCGGCAGGGTCCAGTTCTGGCGCGGGCCGAGATGGAGGAGGAGGAAGTAGGTGGCGGTGACGAGGGCGAAGAGCATGCCGACGTCGGCGGTTTCCGAGACGGCGAGCCCGAGGAAGCCGCCGGCGACGGCGTCGCAGAGGGGGCCCTGGGTGCGTCCGCGGCGGATCCAGCCGATGGCGAGGGCGGCGAAGATGAGAGTGAGGGTGCGGGTGGGGAGCCCGACGGTGCAGAAGGTGAAGGACCAACCGCACAGCATCAGGAGCAAACCGCCGAAGAGGGCGGCGGTGCGTGTGCGGCCGAACTGGCGGCAGACCCAGTAGCCGGCGAGCCCGGCCAGCCAGACGATGAGCATCACGCCCTCGCGCCGGAATCCCGCGGGACCCATCAGCATGTGCAGCGCATGGTAGGCGATGACGGGGAACTGCTGGGTTCCCCTGCCAAAGAAGAACTGGTTGTCCCACACGCGGCGGAAGGCTTCGGGTAGATGATAGGTGGGGGAGAGCCCAAGCTCGATGTTGTTGTCGTTGAAGGCAAAGACGGAGGAGTGTTTTTCGAGGATGGGGGCAACGCCGAGCCATGCCAGGGCGAGATAGAGCAGGGCCGCGCCGAGAGGGGCCAGAAAGGCCGGCCAGCGGCGCGGCGGCGACGGGTCGGCGGCTGGAGCGGGAGCCGCGGGGGCGGGAGCCGCGGTTTTGCGGGTCGATTTGGCACTCATGGATTCCCTTGTTTGCGGGCGCCGGGCCCGGTGGCGTCGGCTCCGAGTTGCCGCTGCAACTCCATCGACCGGCGCGCGCTTTCCTCGCGCGACGCCGAGGTGCGCACCTTCAGCATTCCCACGGCATTGCCGAGCGTGCAGGTCAGAGAGGCGAAGGGGTGCAGCAGCCATTCCGGATCGCGCTGGCGACAGGCCTGGATGATGCCCTCGGTCAGTGGGCCGATGAAGGTGCCGTGATAGAGGACGCCGAGCCAGAGCCGCGCGCGCGGGGTGTCGCGATCCCAGGACTCCGGCACTTCCGCGCGGCGCAAGAGGTAGTGAATGGCCGTGCGCTGCTTCTTGCGGTACAGGTCCCGCCAGCCGGTGACGTAGTGGTGATAGACGCCGCAGCCGCGCCGCTTGATGAGCTGCGTGCGGCCTTCGCGAATCAGGGAGGGGAAGAACGTGGCCTCGTGGTAGGGCTTGCCGGCGAGGCGGGAAAGGAAATCGCGGCGGAAGAGAAAGCCGTTGGCGCCGGTGGGGTAGGAGCCATCGGTGGGGAGCGCGAAGGACTCGACGCCGTCGGCGTCCGTGGAGAGTGGGGTCAGCCGGCCGGCGAGTGTGCGCGCGAGGGGGTCGCTGATCTGCAGCAGGCCGGTCATGTAGCGGTTGAGGTGCGAGTCGTCCGGGTGCTTGAGGTAGTAGGATTCGAAGCCCAGTGCCTCGGGGTGCTTCTGAAGCGCGTCAGTAGCTTGCCGCAGCCAGGCGGTGCCGGCAATCTCGTTGTCCGCGTCGACCATGGCGAGGTAGTCGCCGGTGGCGCGTTCGAAGGCGCGGTGCTTGGCGGCCTCGGCGAGCAGGCCGGTGGCATCCACCAGGGTGGCGCCGTAGTGGCGCACCACATCGAGGGTGCCATCGGTCGACCCGCCATCGGCCACCAGGATCTCGTAGCGATCGGCCGGGTAGTCCAGGCGGCGGATCGATTCGAGGCAGGTGGGCAGCAGCTTGGCCGCGTTCAGGACCGGCAGAATAAATGAGACTGAGGGTACGCGCATATGCCTCTGCGACGCTAGCAGACCCCCGGCGCTGCGGGCAAGCGGCAATGCGGCGTTTTAGGCTTCTCAGTGTCGGCCTGCTGGCTTACTCTCACGCACATGCGGACGAAAGGATGTGCATGCGCGCGCTGGTAACGGGGGTCGCCGGCTTCATCGGCAGCAACATGGCGGACCGGCTCCTGGCGGCGGGGCACTCGGTCACGGGCTACGACAACTTTTCGACGGGCCAGCGCCGCTTCCTTGAGACCGCCCGTGCGCATCGCGAGTTTCGCCTGGTGCAGGGCGACATGATGGATCCGGCGGGCCTGGCCGCCGCGCTCGACGGCTGCGACATCGTCTTTCATTTTGCGGCGAATGCGGACGTGCGTTTTGGGCTGAACCATCCGCGCCAGGATCTTGAGCAAAACACGCTGGCCACCTTCAATCTGCTCGATGCGATGCGTGTGCGCGGCGTGCGCCGGCTGATGTTTGCGTCGACCGGTTCCATCTATGGCGAGGCGACGGTGATCCCGACGCCGGAGGATGCGCCCTTTCCGGTGCAGACCTCGCTCTACGGGGCATCCAAGCTGGCCTGCGAGGGGTTGATTGCCGCGTTTGCCGAGGGCTTCGGGCTGCAGGCCTGGATCTTCCGCTTTGTCTCGATCCTCGGCGAGCGCTACTCCCATGGGCACATCTACGATTTTTGCCGCCAGTTGCGGGCCAACCCCACCGAACTCAAGGCCCTCGGCGATGGCCACCAGCGCAAGTCCTACCTCTATGTCGGCGACTGCATCGACGCGATCCTGATGGCCATTGACAAGGCGCAGGACAAGGTCAATATTTTCAATCTGGGGACGGACGAATACTGCGAGATTCATTCGTCGATCGGGTGGATTTGTGAGCGGCTCGGGGTGAGTCCGACGATTGTGTATGCGGGTGGCCAGCGTGGCTGGGTGGGGGACAACCCCTTTATTTTTCTCGACTGTGCGCGGATCCGCGCGCTGGGCTGGGCTCCGGCTCTGAGCATTCGCGAGGGCGTGCAGCGGACCGTGGATTACCTGACGGCGAACCCGTGGCTGTTTGAATCGCGCGCGTGAAGACGTCTGGAACCGCAGATTGGGGCCGATTGACGCCGAGAAGGAAGTGAGACGGTAACGATGGATTTTGTGAAGCAGTATCTGGAAGAAGTTGGGGAGATCGCGCGGCGGCTGGATGCGCAGGCGATCCTCGACGTGGTGCGCATTCTGGCGGATGTGCGGGCGAAGGGCGGGCGCGTCTTTGTGCTCGGCGTCGGGGGCAGCGCGGCCAATGCGTCGCACCTGGTCAACGACCTGCGCAAGCTCGCGCGGCTGGAGTCGTACGCGCCGACCGACAATGTGTCCGAGTTTTCGGCGCGTGCGAATGACGAGGGCTGGGCCAGCGTGTTCCGCGGCTGGCTGGAGGTCAGCCGGCTCGACCCACGCGATGCCCTGTTCATTCTTTCCGTGGGCGGTGGTGATGCCGTGCGCAACGTCAGCCCGAATCTGGTTGAGGCCATTGACTACGCCAAGCAGATCGGCGCGCGCGTGGTGGGGATTGTGGGGCGCGACGGTGGGCACACCGGACGCCGTGCGGATGCCTGCGTGATCGTCCCGACGGTGCGCGCGGACGCGGTGACCCCTCACAGCGAAGCGTTTCAGTCCGTGGTCGCGCATCTCATCATTTCGCATCCGGACCTGAAGGCCGCGGCGACCAAATGGGAAGGAATGAACCCGTCATGCGCTTCCAAGATCTGAAGATCAAGATTTTCTCCGACGGTGCGGATCTGGACCGCATTGCTGAAGCCCACGAGAAGGGCATCGTCAAGGGCTTCACCACGAATCCGACGCTGATGGTGCAGGCGGGCATCACGAACTACATGGGCTTTGCGCGTGAGGTGATCCGCATGGTGACGGATCTGCCCGTGTCCTTCGAAGTCTTTTCCGACGACTTCGAGGGGATGTATCGCCAGGCGATGAAGCTCGCGGAGCTGGCGGACAACGTGTACGTGAAGATTCCGATCACGAACACGAAGCGCGAGCCGGCCGCGCCGCTGATCGACCGCCTGTCGAGCCAGGGCTTGAAGCTGAATGTGACCGCCATGCTGACGCTGCAGCAGGTGCGGGATGTGGCGGCGGCGCTCAAGCCGACGATCCCGTCGCTGGTTTCGGTGTTTGCAGGGCGGATTGCCGACAGCGGGATCGACCCGCTGCCGATCATGAAGCAATCGCTGGAGATTCTGAAGCCGCTGCCGGCGGCGGAGTTGCTGTGGGCGAGTCCGCGCGAGTTGTTGAACCTGGTGCAGGCGGACCAGATGGGCTGCCACGTCATCACGGTGACGCCGGCGCTGCTAGACAAGGCCAGCAACATTGGCAAGGACCTCGACCAATTTTCGTTGGAGACGGTGAAGATGTTCTACAACGATGCCGTCAAGAGCGGGTTCGATATTTCTGAAACCTGAGGGCGCGCGCGGCGCGCGGACACCAAGCGAGCAGGGGTTGGATCCATGATCATCACGCGAACGCCATTCCGGATCACGCTGGGCGGTGGTGGCACCGACCTGCCGTCGTTCTACGAGCAGCACGGCGGCTTCATCTTTGCGATGACGCTCAACAAGTACATGTATATTTTCCTGCACCGCCTGCCGGCGACGCAGCGCAAGTCGATCATTCGCTACTCGCAGGTGGAGCACGTGAGTGCGATCGAGGAGATCCGGCACCCGCTGGCGCGCGAGGTGCTGAAGCTGCACGACGTGCGCGAGTACGTGGAGCTGACGAGCATGGCGGATCTGCCGGCGAAGACGGGCGTGGGCTCGTCGGGGGCGTACCTGGTGGGGCTGTTGGCGGCGGTGCGCGCGTACCGCAACACGCCGGTGTTGCCGACGGCGTTGGCGGAAGAGGCCTGCCACATCGAGATGGAGATCCTGAAGGAGCCGGTGGGCAAGCAGGATCAGTACATGGCGGCGCTTGGCGGTTTTCGGACGCTCGACATCGACCGCTCCGGCAAGGTCACCGTGGGCACCGTGGATGTCGAGTTCATGACGGCGCTGGAGTTGGTGCAGAAGGCGCGCGTGTACTACACGGGGGTGCAGCGCTCCGCGACGGCGGTGCTGCGCGACCAGGACACGGCCACGCGCGAGCCGGCGCGCCAGGATCACGCGCGGGTGATCGACAGCCTTGGCCGCATCAAGGAGATCGGGTACGAGATTCGCGACGCGTTCGTGCGGCGCGACCTGGATGCGTTCGGGCGCCTGATGGATGCGCACTGGGAGTGCAAGCGGCGCATGTCCGGCAGCATCAGCCTGACAGTCTTTGATGACATGTACGAGACGGTGAAGAAGGAGTTCGGGGTGCTGGGCGGCAAGATTATCGGGGCGGGCGGGGGCGGGTTCATCATGCTGTACTGCCCGACGCAGGGCGAGGCGTTGGACGCGTTCATGGCGCGCCACGAAATGCCGCGGGTGAACTATTTCCCGAGCATGCACGGGGCCCAGATCGTCAGCAATCTCACTGAACTGGACATGTTCTGACGATGCAGGTTGTGATCCTGGCCGGGGGGATGGGGACGCGGGTGGCGACGGTGGCAGGGGGTGTGCCGAAAGCCCTGCTGCCGGTGGCGGGGGCCCCCTTCATCGAGCACCAGTTTGCGTTGTTGCGCCGTAGCGGACTGCGCGAGGTGCTGTTGTGCATCGGCCATCTGGGGGACCAGTTGCGGCGGCATGTGGGCGACGGCAGCCGCTGGGGGATGGAGGTGCGCTACTCCGAGGAGGATCCGGCGCATCTGCGGGGCACGGGGGGGGCGCTGGTGCAGGCGCTGCCGCTGTTGCAGGATGCGTTCATGCTCATGTATGGCGATTCCTATCTGCCCGTGGATTACGCGGAAGTCGCGCGCGCCTTTCAGCGCAGCGGCTGCCCGGCCCTGATGTGCGTCTACCGCAATGTGGGCGCCTGGGATGCGAGCAACACGCGCATCGCCGACGGCCGCGTCGTCTTCTACGACAAGCGCGCGGCGCGCGGCACCGTGGACTACATCGACTACGGGCTGTCGGCCTTTTCGCGTGCGGTGGTGGAGCGCTATGCGGCGCACGCGGCGCCGCTGGACCTAGCCCGCGTTCTCGGCGATCTCGTGCAGAGCGGCGAGCTGGCGGCCTGCGAAGTGCACGAGCGTTTTTACGAAATTGGAAAACCCGAAGGCCTGGCCGAGCTGGATGCGTACTTGCGCGCCCGGCAGGCCGCGGAGCCGGCATCATGAAGCGCGCCGTGTTTGTGGATCGGGACGGGACTCTGAATGCGATGGTTTACGACGCCACCCATGGCCTCATGGATTCGCCGCGGCGTCCATCGCAGGTGCGGGTCATGCCGGGCGCGGGCGCCTTTTTGCGGCGGCTGCGCGAGGCGGGATTCGTGGTGGTGGTCGTCACCAATCAGCCCGGCGTTGCCAAGGGGACGCTGACGCTGGCGGAACTGGAAGCGGTGAATGCACGGCTGCTGGAGCGGGTGGCCCAAGCCGGCGGGAGCTGGGACGATCTACGCGTTTGCCCCCATCATCCGAAGGGGTCGCGCGGGGTGCCTCGGACGTATGTGCGGGAATGCGCCTGCCGCAAGCCGAAGCCGGGCATGCTGCGGGCCGCCGCGCGCGAGTACGGCTTGGATCTGAAGGCGAGCTGGATGGTGGGGGATGGGTTGGTCGATGTGCAAGCCGGGCGCGCCGCCGGCTGCCGGACGATTCTGTGCACCAGCCTCAAGCTTGAGCAGATCGAAAAGTTTATCCACCTGAAGGTGACGCCGGACGCGGTGGTCGGCTCGCTGCACGAGGCCCTGCGCGTGATTCTGGGGGCGAGTTGATGAAGGCCTGCAGCCCAACGGGTAGGGCGAGCCCTCCGGGCGAGCCGCGCGCATCGGCTCCGCCGGAGGCGTCGCCCTACCGGCGCCTGCTGGCGCCAGCAATGGCGCTGCTGCTGTTGGCGGCCGGCTGCAGCCGGGGGCCGGCACCGGATGTGCCAGGCGCGTATGGCGAATTCGTGCGCGCGCAGTTTGGCGCCGACCGTATGGCGCGACTGGATGGGGCCCAGTCCGAGCTGACCTCCACGTACGATCGCACGGGCGGCAACAACGACTTCAACAACTTCGTCGGGCAGGAGGGCACGAATTGGGCGGTGCTGGCCGATCTGGCAGGGCCGGGCGTCGTCACGCGCTTCTGGACCACGGGTGGCGCCGATGCCCGGCAGCGGCTTCAGTTTTATTTTGATGGGGAGAATAAGCCGCGGATTGACGCCACGGTGGCCGAGCTGCGGGCGGGAGGTGCACCGTTTGTGGCGCCCTTGAGTCGCTACGAGCAGTCCTGCTGGTACTCCTATGTACCGCTGCCGTACCGGACGCGCCTGCGCATTTTGGGCATGACGACCAATTTCCGTCCGGACGGTTCGCCGAAGCTGTATGTGCAGGTGAACAGCCGCTCGCTGCCGGTGGGGGCGGTGCCGTGCGCGTTCCCGCTGAAGCCGACGGAAAGTGATCTGGCGGCGCTGCAGGATCTGGGGGCGGCGCTGACGGCGGAGACGACCGGCGACATGCTCGCGGCGACCAATGTGACCCTCGCCGCCGGCGAGTCCGTCCGCGTTTTCGAGCTGGCGGGGCCCGCGATTCTGCGCGAGTTGCAGGTGGAGGCGGACCCGACGGCACGGCGCGGCCTCTATGTGCAGATTTTCTGGGACGGCAGCGAGGCGGCCAGCGTGTCGGCGCCGCTGGACGCGCTGTGCGGGAAGCTGTGGCGTGGACCGGATTATCGGAGCATGGGGTGGGCGACGACCGGGGCGGTGGCGCGGTTGACGCTGCCGATGCCCGTGCGGCAAACGGCCCGCATCGTGCTGGAGAACCGGAGCGGGCTCCCGGTGGCGGTGCGTGCGCAGGTGCGCGGCGAGCCGTTGTCGGCGTGGTCGGACGGGCTGGGCCTGCTGCACGCGGAGTGGCACCGGAGCACGCCGGCGCAGGTGGGGCAGGCGCATCCCATTCTGCTGGCGCGTGGGCGTGGAAAGGTGGCGGGGTGCCTATTGGCGGTGGCCAGCGCCGAACCGTCGTGGTGGGTGCTGGAGGGCGATGAGCGCATTCGGATTGATGGCGAGACCGCGCCGGGCTGGCACGGCACCGGACTCGAGGACTACTTCAATGGGGCCTGGTACTACCGCAACAACCTGGCGCGCCCGCTGCATGGGCTGGCGTTCAAGCGTCCGTTCACGACCGTCCAGTATCGCCTGCATCTCGATGACGCGCGGCGCTTCGAGACGTCGGCGGAGATGAGTTTTGAGCGTGGGCCTGACCATGCCAGTCGGGCGTGGATGGAGAGCGTCGGGTTCTACTACCTGACGGTGCCGGCACCGGCGAATTCCGATGCGTGGGTCGGTGAGGCGCAGAATCCGCCGCCAGACCCGTTTGCGCTGGCGGCCCTGATGACGACGCTCGGAAACTACGAGCGCTTCTGCGACTATGCCGGGGCTGTGGCGGCGCTTGATGAGGCGCTGACTGCCGACCCGGCCGCACCACACGCGGACATTCTGCGCTTGCGGCGAATCGCGTATCGCGAACGCATGGATGGTATTGAGTCCGCGCGCCCGGCGTATGAGGAGTTTTTGCGGGCGAGCACGAACGAGGAGGCGCTGGCGTGTGCGCGGTTGCTGTTGTGGTTTCACGAGGACCGTTCGCATGCGCTGCTGAGCCTGCAGTGCGGCAACCCCACGCGCGCCTATGTCGATGGGGCGGTTGTGGCCGAGGCGTCGCATCCGCAGGCGTTCACCGTCAAGCCGCTGACGCTGCAGCCCGGCCAGCATGTGCTGGCGCTGCATGCGGCGCGGGCGCAGTACCCGGAATGGGTGCAGGC
>CAZWQJ010000099.1:0-15158 GCA_964635825.1 uncultured Victivallales bacterium
CTACTGCCGTACGGTGGCAGTGCCGCGGGCACCATACTGATCTTCGACGAAGATCGCGTTGTCGCCGTGCTGGTTCTTGTTCGGCAGATAGGCCGCCGTGTTGCCACCTACGTAGCGAATGCTGCCCAGCAGGGGGTCGGAGACCGTCCACTCCAAGGGCAGGGACAAATCGCGCAGACTGTCCTCCGTCACCGTGAACGTCAGCGTGTAAACGCCATTCGTGGTCACGCCATTCGTCGTCGTCGAGTTGCCGGAGCTCACAGTCAGATCCATGAACGAAGGCTCGACGGTCAGGCTGTGGGTGCCTTCCGCCTCTTCACAACCCGTATTGATGAGGACCCCGGCGAGGCTGACGAACACGCCTAACAGGAGAAGGACACGGCACACTTGCTTCTTCATGCGAAAGCCCCCGCTCTGGTTGGCCGAAGGATGGCACATCGCCACTACCCCGTCAACGCCTACATGGCGAACTTGTAGCCAACCCCATGCACCGTCTGGATATGCTTCGGACTGTGGGCGTCGCGCTCAATCTTGCCTCGCAGGGTGGACACAAAGCTGTCCAGTGAGCGCTGGGTGCCGTAGTACTCGGTGCCCCAGACTTCGTTCATCACCACTTCGCGCGACAGCGCCTTGCCCGCATGGCGGCAGAAGTAGGCCAGCAAATCGAATTCCGTGCGCGTCAGCGTCACCTCCCGCCCCTGGCGCAACAGAATGCGCGACTGCATGTCGAGCCGGCAGTCGCCAAACACATATTCGGGAGCCTCTTCCACCCGCGTCCGGCCGCGCGACAGGACCGCCTTCACCCGCGCCAGCAGTTCCTTCACGCTGAACGGCTTCGTCACGTAGTCGTCCGCTCCCATCTCGAACCCATGCAGCTTGTCGAACTCATCCTGGCGGGCCGTGAGCATGATGATCGGCATGGTCCCGCCGGCATCGCGCAGCTTGCGGCACACGTCGTAGCCGCTCATCCCCGGCAACATGACGTCGAGCAGGATCAGGTCGGGCTTGTGGCTGGACCCCATCTTCAGGGCACTGGGACCATCCTCCGCCGTGAGCACCTCGAACCCGGCGAACTTCAGGTTCTCTTCCAGGCCAAGGCGGATGGCGCGCTCGTCCTCCACCACCAGTACGCGCTTTCGCTCGCTCATGCGTCCCCTCCCCCAGTCGTGGCCGTGCGGTCGGCAAGAACCGGTAGATACAGGACAAAGGAACAGCCCTGCCCCGGTTCGCTCAAGACCTCCATCCACCCGCCATGCGCCCGCGCCGCATGCTGGCACACCGAAAGCCCCAGGCCCAGCCCCGCCACATGGTCACGGCGGGACTCCGCCGCCCGGTAGAACCGTCGAAAGACCTTGCGCTGCTCCGCCCGCGTCAACCCGCGCCCCTGATCGCGCACCGCAATGCGCACCCAGCGCCGCCGGCGCCAGCCGCGCTGTCGCTTCACCACGGTCCCCACCGCCACGGTAACCGGGATGCGGCCGTCGGCGGGTGCCGGGTCCGGTCTACCATACTTCGCCGCGTTGTCCAACAGGTTCAGCAGCACCTGTTGCACCGCCGCATCGTCCAGGCGGACGGGCGGCAGGCTCTCGGCAATCTCCAACCGCACGTCCGGCACTCCCGTCGCTCCCGGCACCTGACCCGAGACAAAATAGCGCGCGGCGAACGCCTCCACAACCGCGCGAACGGTCCGGCCCACGTCGCCGTCGCGCAAGTGGTAGTGCATGGCGTCCTGCCCGAAGCGAAAGAGGAACAGCACGCGCTCCGTGAGCTGGCTCAGCCGTTCGCATTCCTCCATGATGGTGTGCAGGAATTCGCGCTGGCGGCCGGGATCGGGCACATGCCCCAGGTAGAGGCTCTCGGCCAGGATGCGCATGGAGGCGATCGGGGTCCGCAGATCGTGCGAAACGCCGATGGCAAAATCGCGGCCGGCGCGCGCGCGTTGGATTTCGGCGCGCGCTTCCGCCAGCAGCCAGGCCGCGCCGCCGACAATTCCCAGCGCCAGCAGCACGATCCCCCACCCATACAGTTGCACCCGCAGCGCCACCGTCCGCCGCGCAGCCTCGGGGTCCTGCGCGTACGCGAAGAGGCGCATGTCGGTCAGCGGCGCCGGCAACGGCCGCACCAGCAGCGGGTCCTGCCGCGACTCCACCGTGCCGTGGCCCGCCTCTCGCTCCTGGCCCAGCGAGTCGCGCACAATCACCCCTTCCTCGTCCGCCCACGGCTGCACGAAGAGCCCGCGCCCCTCCACGCCCAGGGCCACACCGCCGCCGCCCGCGTCCTGCAAAGCCGCCACCACCAGCGCCTCCAGTGGGGTCGGCGCGAGTGCGCAGCCCACATAGAACCCCTTGTGATCGTCGAGCGACGCGAACAGATACGACGTGCCCTCGAGCGTGAACGCAAGCGTGCCGTCCCCGGACAGCGGCGCGACCGTCAGCCGCCGCAACTCCGCCAGCAACGCCGCGCGCGTGTTCGACGGCGCCGCGTCCGTCGTCTCCTCGGTGGGCCAGACGAACCCCCAGGGGTTCATGTACAGGTAGACGTCGGCCACCAGCGGCCGCGAGGCTTCGATGCGCGCCGCCAGACTGCGAATCAGATGCAGATCGCCGCGCGCCGCCACGGCGTCGGCCATCCCGTTGCGCAGTTGATCCAACTCATCGCCGAGGCGCTGATCGATACGCGCCGCCGCCGCGCGGACGGTGCCCGCGACGAGTTCCTGCAGTTGGCGCTGCGCCAGCGTTTCCTCCTGGCGCAGGCTACGGGAAGCCACAAGGCTCAAGGCCGCCGTGGCAAAGATGACGAGGCCCAACAGCAGGAATGGTAACCGGCCCTTCATTTCGGATCCTGACGGGCTCCGGCACCCCGGGATCCTAGCGCAGATCCAGTTGCAGGAGCCAGCTCTTCACCTCGTCCGAATCCGGGGCATTCGGCGCGAGCTTCAGGTACGCACGATAGTGCATCGCAGCCTTGGACTTTTCACTGAAGACCTCGTCATACAGAATCCCGAGATTGTAGTGAGACCCCGCGTCCGTCGGGTCCGCCCGCAGCGCTTTCAGGTATTCCTGCTCCGCCTCCCGATGCCGGCCTTCCTTGGCATACACAGAAGCCATATTGTAATGCAGATCGCGCTCTTCCTTCTTGCTGAAGGCTTTCACTTCCGCGCGCGACTTCTCCATCAATGCCGTCATGCGCTCGGCCTTGATCAGCCGCTGCTCGCGCTTGTCCATCTCCAGCCGCAGCATCTCCAGCTCACGTCCGCGCGACATCAATTCACGGTCCTTCATTTCGACCGTATCGCGCATCTCGGCCAGGCCCGTCTCCATTTCAGGCACGCGCTCCAACAGCTTGTCGATCGCCCGCTGCAATTTTTCCTGCTGGGCCCGCGCATCGCGCAACTCCACTTCCATCGCCGTTTCGCGCGCCCGTGCATCCTCGCGGCCCGAGAGCCCCTCGTCGCGCTCGGTTTGCAGCGTGGCCATGGCCGCCTCCGCCTGCTGGCGCGCGCTCTCGGCCTGCTCCACCCGGCTCTTCAGCTCGGCGTTCTCGGCCTCCAGCCTGCGAAACAAATCCGAGCCTTGCGCCGGGGCCGCCGGGTCCACCGCCGCGACCGCCTGGGCCTGAAGACTCGCCAACTGGGCGGCCAAGGCATCGCGCTCGCTACGCAACTGCTCCAATTCCGCTCCCGCCCCTGCCGCCGCGCCCGCGTCCGCTGGCGCCACGGCCGCCGGGGCCGGCTCCCCGCCCTGACGCATCTTCTGAATCAAGGCGACGGATTCGCCAACCTGGCGCTCCAACTCGCGGACTTCCGACTCCAGCCGGCGCTTGTCGGAGGCCGCCTCCTGAGCCACCTGCTCAAACTGGGAGATCTCTCGGCGCAAATCGATGTTCTCGCGCAGCAGTTCTTCGTAGGCCCCCACGTCGACGGAGGCCGGAGCCGGACCGGGCCCTGCGCCCTGTGGGCCATTGGGTGCCGACGCGGCGGACGCGGAATCGGAAGGGCCAGCACCAGGACCACCGGGGCCACCAAACTCATCCTCGATCAGGGATAGATCCTGCTCGCCACCCTCCATCGCCCACGAGTCGGCCGCGGCGGCGGGGGGCGTGGCAGCGGAATCGGCGGCGGCAGCAGCCACGGCCGCGTCATCCACGGGGGCCGCGGACGCATCGGCCGACGGCCCCGCGGGTTCGCCCCATGGCCATGCCGGCTCCTGCGCCGAGCTTGTCAGGGCCAGCAGCACGACCGCCAGCCACGTCGCCGTCATCGTCCGGCCCATCCTGATGCACGCTCGAGTCACGCTCGTCTCCTGCCTTCGGGTCTGCGTTTGGGTTGCGGCGCGCCACCGGCACCTCGCGCGCCGCCGTACCGTGGGCCGGCTACCGCACGGGCTTGAACGGCTTGCTGCTGGCTTCTGCTTCCGCCGCGCGCAGCGGTTTCGGCTTCTTCTTCAAATCCTTGAGGCGCATTACCGGCTCATCGCCCGTGATGATCCGGGGCGTCAGGAAGACCACCAGCTCGCGCGTCTCCTTCTTCTTCTGCGTCGAGCGGAAGAGCATGCCCAGCACCGGAATACGCGAGAAGAACGGGACCCCGTTCATCTGGTCCGTGTCGCTGTTCTGGATCATGCCGGCAATGATGATGGTCTCCGCATCCTTGATCAGGACTGTCGTCTCCGAATAGGTCCGCTTCACGACCGGAATCTGCCGGAACGCCTGGTAATCGTAGGAAGCCGAGCTGACTTCCGGCTTGATGGCCATGCTGATGTAGCCGTCCTCGCCGATCTGCGGCGTCACCGTCAGCAACACACCGACTTCGATGAAGATAATGTCTTCCCCTACGAAGTTCGTGTCGGAGCCGGTGATTTCGGCGCTCGTCTGCGCATAGGGGGTATCCTGAACCACCTTGACCGAGGCTTCCTCGCCATCGATCACGGCCACGTGCGGATTGGAGAGCACCTTGATGTCGCCCACCGTCTTCAGGGCGTCGACCATGCCCTCCAGCGCACTGCTGCCCCCGATGATGGTCTTGTAGGTCAGCGTGCCCGCGCCAGGGTTGGATTCATTGAGGATCGGGCTGCGCACCACCCCCGCCACCTGCGAACGGGGATTCAGCGCATCGAAGAAGGCGTTCCAGTTGACGCCCAGTTGGAAGTCATCCGAGAGGGCCACCTCGAGGATGCGCGCTTCGATGAACACCTGCTTGGGACGCTTGTCGAACAGCCGGATCAACTCCTCGATGCGCGTAAAATTGTGCTCGAGGTCGGTCACCAGCAGGGTGCGCGTGCGCGCATCCATCTGCACCGTGCCTACATCCTTCGTGAGCATCTTCTCCACTTCCTGCAAGGTGGTATCGGGCTCGGCGTGGCTCAACACGTAGGAGCGCGTCACCGTCGGAATCACGCGCGAGACTGTCGACAAATCCGTCTTCTCGATGACCGCCCGCATCTCCGCAATCTTCGCCGGCGTATCGATCAGGATCAGGGTGCCCGTCAGCGGATCCGCGACCACCGTCCCGATTTCGCTCTTGATCGAAGCCAGCATGCCGGCCACCCGCGTCGCGTCCGCATAGCGCAGCTCGACAATGCGCACCTGCTTCTGGTCATAGAAGCTGACGCCATGGATGGACTCATACTCCTGGTCCGTCATGATCGTGATGATGTCCGCCTTCACCTCGTAGGCCAGGTTGTTGACGGAGAGAACAACTTCGAGCGCGTCGCCCACACTGACGTCCTCGAACTTCAGCTTGGTGCCGAGGCCGGCCACCCCATTGCCGATCACGATGTTGTTGAGCCCGCCGCGATAGGCCAGAAACTCGATCAACTGCACCACGTCCCACGGCTCGACCGACTTGAGATTCACCCGGTTTTCAAGCCCGGGGACGTTGTAGTCCCGCAGGCGCCTCGGGGTTTCCCGCAGGTTGACGCCCATCGCATCGCTAGGGGCCGCCACGGCATCCGCCGCCGCCACCGCGGTCGCATCCGCCGCCGCCTCCTGCGCCTGCGCATAGGTCCCGAGACCGGCGCCCCACACGAGCAAGGCGAGCGCCCAGCTCATCCACAGTGTCCATCGCCTTGTCTTCATGCCGATCACAGCCCCGTTTTTGCAGCCGCAGCGCCTAAATCTACTGCACCACGGATTCCCTGTTCCCGTTTGCGAAGATCACTCGGTCGGCCTGGATCTCCTTGACTTTCCACATCTGGCCGTCGGCCGAAGTTTCGTCGCCAACCTTTAGGTACAGCATCTTGCCCTGTTTGCTGTCCTTGATGATCGCTTCCTGCTCGCCGGAATCGTGCAACAACGAAATACCCAATAGCGAACAGTACTCATGAGGCTGCAACGTCGGCGGTGGCGGCGTTGGCGGCGTTGGGCCAATTTCTGTCACCGCGAACAGCGGCCGCACATCCACGGCATCCAACAACCCCTCCAAGGGTGGGAGGGCCTCATACTCGGCCTTCTCCGTAAGAACCGGCGCGACCACTCCCCCGACACTCACCGCGCTGTCCGATGCACGGACGTTCGCCCAAATCTCATGTCCGGTGAAGAGAAGCACAATCAAGACAATCGCCGCAAGAACTATGTTCACCGAGCGCAGGCTGAAATCCAGCATCGGAGCCGATCGTTTCGGCGTCGCAACCGGTCGCGATGAGGCCACCGGCTTGGCGTTGGCAGCGGGCTTGCCCGAGGGCTTGCTGTCCGCGGCGGGCACCCCCTTGGCTTCCCCGGAAAGCCGCAGTTTCCCCTTTTCGGCGGAGGAACCCGCCGCCGAAGCGGAGGCGGCTTTCGCATCGGTGGGAGAAGCCTTGGTCTCCGCCGCGGCCCGCCCGGACGACGGCGACGGAGCAGGAACCGGGCTGGCCGTCGCCACGGGGGCACCTCCACCGGCAACGCCTGACGGTGCATCCTTGGGCTTCGCGCCCCCCCCCTGGATGACCCTCAGGAGTTTTTCCTCCGGAGAGAGATGCTCCTCTTTATTCGCCATACCACCTTAATGGGCGCCTATGACGCCCTGTACGCGTCATCATCGGCCCGAAATCGTCCCGCTCCCGCAAGTATTCCTTACGCTAGGGGGATTTTCCGATTCCGTCAACTCTCGTTATTCCACAGGGATTCCCGCGCCGGACAAATCCCCCCTCAGCGACTCGCCATTGCCCGTCCCGCGCCCACGCCACCGGCTTCCGAAAAGGAGCGAATGGGCCACCAAGGCCGGGCTCAGGGTTTTCCCGATACCCCCTCCTCCGCCCTCACGAGGATGGTCGTCGGTTCAAGGGGGTGCCGGTGCTTTGGCGACGATCGGCAACTCCGGCACCACCACGCGCTGAACCTCGGCCTCGATCAAGTTCCGCACCAACTCTTCCTCGACGATTTCGCGGTCATACATGACCAGGCCTTCGAGGGAATGGTGGCACAACTGCGCGAGCTTCCGGGGATAGCCCTGCGTATGCTCCCAAATCCGCCGCACGGCACCATCGGTAAAGAGGGGCCGCTCGCCCCGGTACCCCGCCTGCTGCAACCGGAAGTGGATCATCTCTTTGACCTCGTCCACATCCAGCGGGTTCAGAATGTACTTCATGGCGATCCGGTCCCAGAAGTTGGCCATACGGCTGATGCGCGGCAGCAGCTCCATCTGCCCCACCAACACCAGTTGCAGCATCTTGTACTCATTGGTCTCGTAGTTGAGCAGGATGCGCAGCGTCTCCAGCACGAAGTCGGGCAGGATCTGGGCCTCGTCAATCAGCAGCACCACCGTCTTCCCCTCCTCCACCCCGTGGTGGAACAGATAGCGCTCGATCGCTTCCATGTAGTCGAGCCCGGTGGAGCGCGGCGGGACCTCCAGGTGAAACAGGGATGCCACCCGCGCCAGAAACTGCCTGTCGGTCTGGAAATACGGATTGAGGATCATGTGGAATTGCACGTCCGGCTCATGCGTGAGCTGCATGGCCAGCTTGCGGCTGAGGGTGGTCTTGCCGGTGCCGACATCGCCCATGACCACGCAAAGCCCGCGCTTGAGCGTCACCGCAATCTGCAGGCGGCAGAGCGCGGCCTTGTGCTCGCGTGACATAAAGAGGAAGGCGGGATCCGGACTGGTGGAGAACGGCTCCTTCTCTAGCCCTAACAATGTGAAGTAGCTCATCGCGCGGCGCTCCCGCCGTGCCCCCCGGACCCGCGCAGGGACACAATCCGATGGTGCTCATGCCGGCCACCGGTTGTCAACGAGGAACCCGCTCCCAGGCACCGGTGCGCAGATTGAAAAACTGGCGCGGCGCGGTGCTTCCTTCGAGGTACCAGAGCCAGGTCTGGTCGGAGGCCCGGTACACGTACGGGTACGCGGTGCGGGAGGTCCACCACCAGGCCTGCATCTGCGCATCCCAGAACCAGAGGGCGTCGGCACCCACCCCGGACTCGTGCAGCCAGCCGTGTTGCGCATGATAGATCCATGGCTCTTGCGGCAGATACAGCGTGCCGAACCAGTCCACCGCCACCCAGCCGTCGCCGAACGCCACGGCATCGGCCCAGGGCCCCACCGACACGAATGCCGTCTGGCTCGTGTCGCGGTACAAGCCGCTCGGTGTCGTCAGCCGCGCCTCCGCGCTCACCTGATAATGGGCGCTGCTGCCAGGCGCCGTCGCATCGGTGTACGCGTTGCCCGCAACCGGCGACGGCGTCAACTGCGTGTACGGACCGGAACGCGTCGCCGCGCGATAGACCCGGTAGCCCAGTACACCATCGGCCGATGACGCCCAGGACAGGTGCACGGCGTGGGGCGCCTGCGCGTGCAAGTCCACGGTCGCCACCAGATTGGAAGGCGGCGACACGTAGTACTGCCGCAGAGTCGGGTCGCCCATCAGCGCGATGTGCACGCGCCCCGCCCCTTCGTTGAACGGCGGATACCGGCCGCCGGCGTTGTTCTGCGTCAGGCGCGCGCACACCCCCAGGTGCTCGCCCAAACCCATCGGATGCACCACCCAGTGCGGCCGCCCGGCCCACGCGCAGGCCAGGATGGTCCCCGACCCCAGCGCCGCCCGCAGCAGGTTGTTCTGCGTGTAGTGCCCGGGCGAAGACTCCCAGTCGCCAAAGTAGCTGCCGAACAGCAGCGTGAACACAGCGCGGTAATCGCGCGCCGCAAAATCGGCCGTGGTGACCACGCCCTCGCAGCTCGCGTAGCTGCCGGGGCCGCAGCCGTAGGCCCAAAGCGCGGAACCGTTCACCAGCGCGACCGACCAGTCCTGCGTACTCACCGCCGCCGCCCCCACCAGCGGCGCAAACCCGCGCCAGCCATCTTGCGCGAACGCCTCGCCCGAGTACTCGCCAAAATGATCGTCAATCACCCCGCGCGCCGTCACCGTGAGCTGACGGTGCCGGAACTGGTGATTCTTATCGAGATACCGCCGCAACAACTCCGTCTCGCTCGCCGTGAACGCCGGCAGATTGGAGAAATCGACGCGCCCCACCTCGAGGTCAACCGGCGACGGCGGCACGGACGGATCGAACTTGCCGTCGCCGGGCACATTGCGGTTGCGTGCATCGTTTGCCGTGGTCGTGTTCACCGACACATCGGCCCAGGTGCCATCGAACTCCCCGTAGTACGTGTCCGCCACCCACGCACCCCGGTGCTCCGCATGGCCATCCGGCGCCAGGTTGCCGGAGAGCGGCACGGGCACATGGCCGATCAGAAAAAGCGTCGTCAATCCCGGCGTCGCCGCGCGCACCGCGCGAATCTGCACCTTGACCGATTCCACACCATCCGACACCCCTACAGTTATAGAGAGCACGCTCCAGCCGTCGCCGAGGAGATCCAGCTGCAGGCGCTGCAGTTCTTCCGCAAGGAGCGCGGCCTGGCCGGCCGCCACCACCAGCAGTACCGTCCCGCGCAGTTCGCGCCGCGGCGTGTCCACGCCCGCCAGCACATAGCCATACGCCGTGCGCGGGCCGGCCACGCGCGTCACGCGATACTCGAAGGCATCCCCCAGGGCCACGCCCGCGTCGTCCCACTGCACCGACGTGCCGCCGAGCGCGCCGGCCATCTCCACCCAAGTCGGATCGGCCAGCCGCTTGCGGTGCACGGCGTAAGACGCGGCACCGGGGTAGGCGGGCCAGGCCACCCGCACGGATGGCGGCGACGTGCTCACCGAGACCGACAACTCCACGGCGTAGTCGCGGGCCGTTTGCGCCAAGGCGCCGCCCACGCCGGCCCACACCAGCAACACCCCCGCCAACCCAACCCATGCTCGACCACGCATCCGCTCTCCGGTCGTGTGGTAACAGGCGGCCAAGCCGCCAACACCCACCCTTCACCCGGAGGATATTGTCCCCCCATTCGCGCCTGCCGGTCAAGCGACCTGCATGGCCATCGGGAGGACCGGGCGCAACTGCGACTCTCTGCATCGATGCGAAGAACGGCTCACCCGGAGGGTTCGCCCTACCCCGAGCATGTCGTCTCGGACGGGTAGGGCGAACCCTCCGGGTGAGCCGCCCCGAATCGCAGTTGCGCCCGGCAGGACCGGACCGGTGGTGGCCCGGCCGCTCCGCGGGCGGGCTCAAGTGAGCGCCACCCCCACCAGCACCCTCAGCGCTTGATACCCACGATGATCCCGTGATCCATGGGCAGCCCCTCCCGAATGCGGATAACATCGCCGAACCCCACATCGCGCAAGGCCGCGTCGTAGTCTTTCCATGGATGCAGCATGCCTTCGCCCGTGGCTATCGCCAGAAAGTACGGCGACCCCAGGGCCGTGCCGATCGGGCCGGAATCGTCGTCCGCCCCCATCATATTGAAGATCACGACGGCGCCGCCCACCGGCAGGGCATCGAATGTACGCTTCAGCAGCTTGCGGTTCGTCTCCATCGACCAGATCGTGAGGATATGGCAGAACACGATGCAGTCCGTGCCCGGCGGATAGGGGCTGGTGAAGAAATCCCCCGGCCACACCCCCACCCGGTCCGCCATGCCCGATTGCGCGATTTTGGCGCGCGCAATCGCACACACGGATTCGGAATCCATCACGGATGCCCGGATCCCGGGATACTGCGCCGCCAGCGCCAGCGCGTTGGTGCCATCGCCCCCGCCGGCGTCCACCACGTGCCGGTAGCGGCCAAAATCCATCGCTTTCGGCAGAAAGGGATTGGCCTGGGCCGACAGCGCACTCATCGCATCCTGGAAAATCTTTTCCAACTTCTTGTCATGCGTCAGACGCTCATAGAGGGTGCGCTCGGTTCCCGCGAAGTTTTCAAGCCCGAGGTTGCGGTTCTGGCGCAGGGACTCGGTGAAGTTCATCAGGCCCGGGTAGACGATATAAGCCTGCCAGCCCAGAATCGGCGCCGCATACCCCGGCTTGCCCTTGACCAGGCGCAATTCCGCGATGTCCGAATTCCAGTAGCGTCCATCCTGCAGGCGCACGATGCGCAGGGACGTGAGCCCGATCATCAGGATGCGCGCCGGCTGGTGCTGCAGCCCCAGATGCTGCGCCACCTCGTCGAGCGTGATCCCCGGATGCGCCGAGAGCGTGTCGTACAAACCGAGTTCCACGCCGGACCACAGCAACTGGAAGGCCGAGTGGCCACCGGCGATCAACAACATCCGTTCCCAATCCAGCGCCGCTGCCGGCGGCGTCACAGGCGATTTGGCATCCATCGTCCCCATCCCTTCCTCCAACCATCACGCGAGTTCACCACATGAGCGTGGTAACACCAAGCCCGCCTCCGGTCCAGCCCGCATGCAGGCTGCAGCCGCCGCACCGGCGCTATATCGCCGCCCCGTCGCCGTCCGATGTCCAACTCCGCCCATCCCCTGCGGCCGCTCCTCCGCTTTCCATCCGTCAGGTCAACAGCGGAGTCTTGGCCGGCACACCCGGGAGCCGCGGATACGCACGGGGCGTGGGCGCGACTTTCTCGATGACCACCAGGCAACGGGGGCGATCAATGCCCGGCAGCGTGACCGGAATCACAGAACCCGCATCGCCACCCAGCCGCGCGATGGCAGGTCCCGCGGCGGCGAGTTCGCCTTCCACGCCGGCGTCCTTCATGGCCACCATGCAGCCGCCGACGCGCACCAGGGGCAACAGGTACTCCGCCAGCACCGGCAGTGCGGCCACGGCGCGCGCCACCGCCACGTCATGACGCTCGCGCTGCGAGGCGCGCTGCCCCAGCGACTCCGCGCGTTCCGCCAGAACCTCCACGCCCCGCATCCCCAGCACGCCTGCCATATGCCGACAGAACCCCGCCTTCTTGCCAACGGATTCCACCAGCGTCACCTGCAGCGATGGCAGCGCAATCTTCACCGCCAACCCCGGAAATCCGGCGCCGGTCCCCACATCGATCAGACTCGCGGCGTTCCGCTGCCGCAGCAGCGATACCAGCGCGAGCGAGTCCAGAAAATGCTTGAGCCGAATGCCTTCAGGGTCGCGGATGGCGGTGAGATTGAAGCGCGCATTCCAGTCCAGCAATTCGCGCTCGTACACCGCGAACGCCTCGGCCTGCGCCGGCGTCAACCGCAGCCCCCAGCAGGCCGCAACCTGATCCGTGAAGGCGCACATGCGTCAACGCGTCGGGGCCGGCGGCGTGAACGGAAAATTCGGCGGCAGCGCGGGCGGTTGCCCGCCGGCCGGAGGACCGCCACGCGGCGGCGCCCCCGCACCCATCATCCCCATCCCGCCCATCGTCGGCGGCGCGGCTTCGCGGAAGCCCTCCGGCAACGTGAACGTGCTTGCCGGAACGCTCGCTTCCTTCAATTCGGTCACTTCCATCACGGTCTTGGATTCCTGCGTGGCCCCCATGGTCGTGTTCGCGGTGGTGCTGATCTTCTTCAACGGGAACCCCTGCACCGTATCCATCTGCAGACGAATCATCTCGTCCAGCGAATCGTTGCCAGTCTTCACGCGCTGCGATTTGTTCCACGTCTGAAGCGCCTCGTCCTTCAGGCTGTCTGTGGACCACACCTCATCCTCGATGCGCACATTCGATTCGCTCGTCATCCCCATCATGGTCGTGGCCAGCGTGTAGCTGGTCACGAACTTGCAGTGGCGCGTCGCGTAGCCGTGCAACTTGGGGCCTGCCTCGTCGAGCACTTTCTCCACCTTGGGGTTCAGGAACTTCATGGTGACCATGCCCTTCATGGCCTCCATCATGTCGCCCATCCCGCCCATCATCTTGTCCAGATCCCAGCGCGTGTAGCTGCGCGCCGCGGGATCGACGAGGTACACACTCTTGCCGGCATCCGATGTCAGCATATAGCTGCCGGCCGGCATCATCGGGTTGCCGCTGTCCATGAACTCCATGCGCGCGGAGGAGCCATCGGCAGCCACCTTCATCGTCATCGCCTGCATGGCCGCCGCTTCCGGTGGACCGCCTTCGGCCTTCGTCACCGCCGTGTAACTGACCCCGGCTCGCACCGTCGCCACCGAGACGCCCGCCACCAGCACCGCCATCGCCAACCGGATTGCCCGCTTCATGGTCATCCCCCTCATTATCGCTCGCGCGCTGCCGGCACCGCACCCGCGCCGCCGGCGCCCCTGATCAAGCGCAGCCAGTGTGCACCCGGCGGCGAAGAGCGTCAACTCAGGGCAGCACCGTGCGAAAGCCGCGGCTGTTCGTGTTGGTGCCGGGCAACACCGCCACTCGGTAGGCCACGCGACACGCGCCGGCCGTCTCGCGCCAGGAGCCGCCGCGGGCCACGCGCTCGCTGCCACCGGCCGGGCCCTGTGGGTTCGTCAGCGGGGCCCCCGTGTACGCGGCAAACCGATCCCAGCACCACTCGTCCACATTCCCCGCCAGATCGTGCAGGCCGTAGGGGCCGGCAGAAAAATCGCCCACTGGACTCGTGAAGGGCGGCGAGCCGTTGTCATAGTCCGGATGGTACCCGCGGGTCGGGCCCAAATCGTAGGCAATCGTGTTGGTGCTGACGTAGTTCGCGTCGTCATGAAAAATAAACGGTGATCCGGACCACGGGAAGCGCCGCGAGGAGGCGCCCCCCCGGGCGGCCCGTTCCCACTCAGCCTCCGTAGGCAGTCGGTATCCGGCAATCCAGCGCACGGCGTTTGTCGCCACGTCCACCGTGCCGGTGCGGTAGACGGTGGTTTGCGCGGCGGTGGTGTAGTACGCCGGAACGCGCGCCTCCATCTCACTGCGCGCGTTGCACCATTTCACGCACTCGTACCAGGACACATCCTGCACCGGATGGTGGAAACCGCGGCCGGCGCCATTCGTCGTCGCCAAATCGTACCCGTGCGTGCTGGCCCAGGCCGCCACCTCGTCCCAAAGCGCCTTCGACACCTCGCAGGCCTCAAGCGCATAGGCGCGCACCGTAACCAAGTGCACCGGCAACTCGCTGGCGCTCCCGTCCAGCAAGGCGTCGCCCATCAGAAAATTCCCCGCCGGAATCGCCAGCATGTTGGTCGGGCGGGTGGCCTGACCAAAGTCCGCCCAATCGCCCGTGCCAAGACTCACGCACCACTGCGTGTCGGTCTCATTGATGTAATACCAATTCGTGACCTCGGCATCGTACGCATACGGCCACGCATACCACGACCAGCCGTTGGTCAATCCGCTCGATGCCATCGTCACCCAGCCGGTGGGCTGCGAGAACCGGTAGATCCACTGCGTCGAGTTTGTGTCGAACGCGAACCACTCCCCCGGAACGTAGTCGTACGCGTAGGGCCACTTGAGCCACACCCACCCGCTCGGACGAAACGCCTGCGCCGTCCCCGCCAGCCCGCAGACCGCCAACAAAACCGCCACCCATTTTGCTTTCATTCGTCTTCCCCCGGGAGGCGCGCGCGGCCCCGCCACGCTCTATAGCATGCGCCCAGCCCCCTCGCAATGCGGAGCGCACCGGGTGCGCATGGTTGACACTCTCCCCACCGTCGTGCTACCTACCCACGTGTCTGTGCACTCCCGACACGCGTAGTCACGGGTTGTTGTTGGGGGTATAGCTCAGTTGGTAGAGCGGGCCGAACGCCGCGTTCGGCCAGGTCAGGGGTTCAACGGAACCCTCGACCAGTGTAGTCACGGGTTGTTGTTGGGGGTATAGCTCAGTTGGTAGAGCGCTTGAATGGCATTCAAGAGGTCAGGGGTTCGACTCCCCTTACCTCCACCAACAACCCGCGGCTGTTTTTCGTCTACGTCCTGCAGTCCCTGTCCACCGGTCGCTTCTACATCGGCCACTGCGACCA
>CAZWQJ010000100.1:0-14994 GCA_964635825.1 uncultured Victivallales bacterium
ACGATATCCACTTTCTCGCCAGCAAGGAGCGGCTGCAGGAGGAGTTCTTCCACACCTTCAACGCGCTTTTCGACGCGCGCAAGCAGATCGTGATGACGAGCGACCGCCCGGCCAGTGAGATCACCGGCCTGGAGCAGCGCCTGGTTTCGCGCTTCGAGTGGGGTCTGGTGACAGAGCTGGAGCGCCCGGACCTGGAGACGCGCGTGGCGATTCTGCGTCACAAGCAGCAGCAGGCGCAGGTGGAGCGGCCGCTGGCGGATGAGCTGCTGATGTTCATTGCGCAGCACGTTTCCTCGAACATCCGGCGGCTGGAGGGGGCGCTGATCCGGGCGGTCTCGTACGCCTCGCTCACGGGCAAAGCCCTGACGCTGGAATCCCTGCAGTACCTGCTGCGGGACACGCTGGAGCAGGAGCACCAGGGCGAGCTGACGGTCTCCACCATCCAGCGGGCCGTGGCCGAGCATTTCGATGTGCGCCTGGCGGACATGACCAGCAAGGGGCGCCAGCGCGCCATTGCGGGGCCCCGGCAGGTGGCGATGTACCTCTCGCGCCGCATGACCAACCAGTCGTTCCCGCACATCGCCAACGCCTTCGGCAAGACGCACGCGACCGTCCTGCATGCCTACAAGGCCGTCGACAATCGCATGGACGTCGACGCCGAGTTGAAGCGCAGCGTTCAGCAGATTTCCCAGAAGCTTGGGCGCAACGTGATTGCATGATGATAACCTGTGGATGGCGGTGGATAACTTGGGGGGGTGTTCGTAACGGACTGGTTATGCACCGCGTGCGCGCGAATTGTGAACAGGCCCGGAAGGGCAGTTGCCCCGCGCCGGCATGGGGCGGCGTAGCAGTTATGAACATATTCGCAGTGGATAATACGGCTACGGTTTACTAGATATAGAATCCGTACTACTATGCATCTGTTGATGATGCACAACGGAGCCGTCGGGAGGACACGATGAAGCTGGAGATCGCGAAGAGCGCGTTCCTGAATGGATTGCAGAAGGTGCAGAACGTGGTCAGCCTGCGCAGCACCCTGCCCATTCTCTCCAACGTGCTGCTGACGGCCGACAAAAAGAGTGTGTCGCTGACGACGACGGATCTGGAAGTCAGCGTGCGCTGCACGGCCGAGGCCACGGTGCACAAGCCGGGCAACACGACCCTGCCCGTGCGCCGCCTCGCCAGCATCATCCGCGAATTGCCGGATGCCGTGATCGAGATCGAGGTCGACGACAAGGACATGGCCTCCGTCAGCTGCAGCTCCTCGTTCTTTAAAATCATTGGGCTTTCCGAGGATGAATTCCCACCGCTGCCGAAGCCGGAAGGGAAATTCGCCTACACGATCGACCAGGGCGCGTTCCGCGAAATGCTGCGCAAGACGGCCTATGCGGCCTCGACGGACGAGACGCGCTACGTGCTGAACGGGGTCCTGCTGAGCTTCAAGAACGGCAAGCTCACGATGGTGGCGACGGACGGGCGGCGCCTGGCGCTGGTGGAGCAGGAAGTGGAATTCCCGGCCGAAGCACAGGCGGACTACATTTTGCCGACGAAGGCCGTGAATGAGCTGATGCATGTGCTGCGGGATGCGGGCGAGATGAAGATTCACGCCAGCGAGAGCCAGTTGCTGTTCGAGTTCGACGACGTGCTGGTGTCCTCGAAGCTGATCGACGGCACCTACCCGAACTACCGCCAGGTGATCCCCTCGCAGTGCGACGAGCGCGTGGCCATCGAGCGCGAAAGCCTGCTGACGGCCCTGCGCCGCGTCTCCCTCGTCACTACCGACAAATCCAACGCCGCCAAGCTGACCTTCGGCAAGAACAAGCTGTCGATCACGATGACGACGCCGGACGTGGGCGAGGCGCGCGAGACGATCCCGGTGAAGTACGCCGGCAAAGAGATTTCGGTGGCCTTCAACCCGGAATACATGATGGATCCGCTGAAAAACCTCACCAACGACGAGGTTGTGCTCGAGCTGACGGATGAGCTGAGCCCGGGCATCATGAAGACCGACATTCCCTTCCTGTACGTGCTGATGCCGATGCGCATCGGGTGATCGTATGCGAGAGTGCCGCAATCGTTTCTGGCAGGTCGGCGCCGCGGCGACGGTTGCGGCGGTGGTGCTGGCGTGCGGGACGCCCGTGCGGGCGCAGGACAGCGCCGCGGCGGCCCAGGACCTGGAGTTGCGCTACGTCGACGGCTTGAACAAGCTGGGGCTGCCGACTTACGCGCAGCTGGTGTTGGACAAGCTGGGCGCAGGGCCGGAAGTGAAGGCGCGGCGGCTGGAAAGCGCGCTGCAGCGGGGCGAGTTCGAGCAGGTGATCGCCACGATCGCGGCGGAAGGCGGCGATCCATCGTCGCTGACGGCCTGGGCCATGAAACTCAAGCTGGCGGACGGCTACTTCGCCTGGGGTAAATATCCGGAAGCGCGCAAGATCTACGACGAATTCTTCGTGAAGTACGCCAGCGGGGCCCCGGCGGAACTCAAGAATTTCTATTACGAATCGGCGTACAAGTACGCGCAGATGCTGCTGTTGATGAACGATTCGGCGGGGGCCATCAACGCCTACCGCCTCGGCATCAAGGGCACCCCGCCGCGCGAGATCAAGCGCCAGTTCCAGGGCGATCTCTCCGATTTGCTGATGAAGTTGGCGGAGGGTGCCGAGGGTGCCGAGCGCGAGAAGCTGCTGACGGAAATCAATGGTCTGGCGGACGAGCTGCTGTGGATCCAGGACCTGTGGTTTGGCAAAGCGATTGTGCTGAAGGCGCACATTGCGATGCTGCGCGGTGATGTTGATTCGGCCATGAAGCTGGTGGACGACTACCGCGACCAGCTCGTGCAGATCGACCAGATTCTGCAGGAGCAATCACCCGACGGGGAGCTGACGCGGATGAGTCCGATGGCGCAGGCGCGCTACCTGCTGGGCTCGATCCTGCTGGATACGGGCAAGAAGGCGCTGGCGGCCGGCGACAAGAAGAAGGCCGAGGAGCTGCTGGCGGGCAAGGAACTCGTGGTGGTGGGCCAGCAGCCGCGCAAGCTCCCGGGTGCCTTTGCCCATTTCATCAACGTCTTTGTCCGGTACCCGAACACGAAGTGGGCGATTGAGGCGGGGGCCAAGGCCGAGGAGGCGCGCACGATCCTGGAGCGCGACCTGGGCAAGAAGATCTCGGTGAACATCGAGCCGGCGCAATGGCGCAAGGTCGAGGATGAGCAGATCAAGAACGCGAAGGCGGCGTTTAATCAGCAGCAGTTTGCGGAGGCGGCGGATCTGTACACGGCCGTTCTGAACCGGTTCCCGGAGACGGACAGTTCGGTGCCGGCGCTGGCGGACCTGGCGACGTGCCACATCGAGTTGAAGAACGATTTATACGCGGACACGGTGATCGCGTACATGTCCGAGCGCTACAACCGCAACGCGCGCTTCGGCACGACCGCGGGCAACTACGTGCTGAGCTTCGCCAGCGCCTACGGCGAGCGCGGCCGCCCGGAGCGCAAGGATGCGGTCTACGAGATTTATTTCCGGCATTTCACCGAGCACCCGATGGCGGCGCAGCTGCTGTACCGCTTTGGCGACCGCAAGCTCAAGGAAGAGGATGTGGCCGGCGCGATGAAGTACTACGAGCGCGTGGTCAAGGAGCATGCGCGCTCGCCGGTGTCTTTCCTGGCGTTGAGCAAGATGGCCGTGTGCTACGGGAAGATGGGCGACAGCACCAACCAGATCCGCACGCTGCAGGCCTACGTCGACCGCGCCGACAAAGCCAAGCGCCTGAACCACGAGTTGATCCGGGTGATCTACAGCCTCGGGTCTGCGTATCGCGAGCTGGGGCCCACGTTTTACGGCGCGGCGGTGAAGCGCTACCAGGACATTGAACTGCGCCTGACCACGGCGCGCGAGAGCTATCAGCGCAACGCGCAGGAGACGCAGCGCAACGATGAGCTCCTGGCCAACGCGCTGTTCTGGCGCGGGGTGTGTTACGCGCGCTCGCCGGTGGCCGAGGGCAAATCCGACGAGGGCCTGAAGAAGGCGGCGCTGGTGGCTTTTATGTCGCTGTACGAGAAGTACCCGCAATCGCAGCGGGCGCCATCCGCGCTGAGCCAGGTGGGGACGCTGTGGACGGTGATGACCAACTCCGTCGAAGCGCAGAAGGCGTTCACGCTGTTGAAGGAGAAGTATCCGGAGAGCGTGGAGGCGAGGAACGTGGACTTCCAGCTCGGCATGAGCCTGCTGGCGTTGGGCAAGCGGCCCGAGGCAGTGGGCGTGTTCAAGCAGATGTTTGCGGGTGGCGGGAAGTACAGCGACACGCAGATCCTGACGGCGGGCAACGAGTTGCTGCGGGCGAAGGAATACGAGATTGCGGCGGAGGCGTTTGACCGCGTGCTGGCGAACGCGAAGCCGGATGAGCGCGCGAAGCAGGAGCCGTCGCTGGCAGGCAAGGGGCGGGCGCTGGTGGCGCTGGGGCGCTATGCCGAGGGCGTCGCCGTGCTGGACACGCTGTTCACGCAGTACCCGCGGTCGATCTTCACGGTGGATGGCGAATACGCCCGCAGCAAGGCCTACGCGGAACTGGCGGCCGTGGAAGCGGATCCCACCAACCGATTCGACCGATTCAACCAGGCCATCGCCTCCATGAAGGAAGTGATGAAGTATGACACGTCCAGCGGCCGGCGCGGCGAGGCCACGGTGGAGATCGGGCGCATCAATGAGTTGAAGGCGCAGGCCGAGGGCCAGTTCGGCAAGCCCGAAGACGTCGTCAAATACCGCGATGCCGCGATTGCGACGTATCAGACCATGATTTTGTTTGAGAAGGCGGACGATGCGGCGATGCGGCCGCACCTGGAGGAGGCGTTCTACCGGTGCCTGCGGCTGTTTTTGGATAGCGAGCGCTGGCAGGATTTGTATGGCGATGCGGGCAACTACCTGAAGGTCTTCCCGAACGGCAAGCATGCGCTGGAAATCCGGCAGTGGCGCAGCCGTGCGGGCGCGCAGCTGGCGGCGCAGGGCGGGCCCTCGGGCGATGCGGTTCCGACGGCAAGCGGGGCGGCCACGCCCGCCGCGGCGCCGGCGCCGGCACCCGAACCCGCCAGCGCCCCGGCCGAGACAGCACCGGCGGCGGAGAGCGCTCCCGCGGGAGCCGCGCCGGCAACGCCTTGAACGCGATGGCAGGACAATCTCCGGGACCGGGGATGGAGGATATGCGATGAAAATGGGATGGCGGATGAAGGGTGCCGCCCTGGCGGTGGCAGGCCTCTGGCTGCTGGCGCAGGCGGCTGTGGCCCAGGTGAGCGGCGAGATCACGAAATCCAACGGCCAGAAGATCCAGGGGACCCTGAGCTGGAAGAGCGCGGTGAAGCAGTACGAGGTGCGGCCGCCGAATGCGGCGGCGTCGTTCCCGGTGCCGCTGGATCAGGTGGCGGGTGTGCGCGTGGCGCCGCCGGCGGCGCTGGATGCGGCAGCCAAGGCCGTGCGCAGCGGCCAGTACACGGGCCCGCACATCGCCACGCTCGAAAAAATCGTCAACGATTATCTGATGCTTGAGCACGACGTGACGGCGATGCGCTGGCTGGCGGAGGCCAAGCTGAAGCAGGGCAGCGGCAAGGATGTCGCCAAGCTTTTCGACAAGGTCATGGAGAACCGCGATCCGGCGACGGTGGCGCCGGATGCGATGCGGGCGTACTGGGATGTGCTGCTGGAAGGCGAGCGTTACAGCGAGCTGCGCCAGCAGTTGAAGTGGGGCATTGAACAGGGCCCGCGCCCGGTCGCGGCCAGCGCGCAATTGCTGCGCGGCGAAATGGACATGCGCCGCGGCCAGTTCAAGGACGCGCTGGTGGACGGTTTCCTGCGGACGGTGGTGCTCTTCCAGGATGTGCGTGACGTGCAGCCCGAAGCGCTCTTCAAGGCGGCCAAGTGTTTCGAGGAGCTGGGTGAGAGCCAAAATGCGGAGAAGATGCGCAAGAAACTCTTGTCCGAATTTCCAGACAGTTCGTATAGTAGGCAGCTCGGTTCAGGGGCTTAAGCGGCTCCTGAAGTGATTTCGGAGTGGAACGAGACGAAAGGACGATAGGACCCATGAAGCTACGGATCCCGGTCGCGATGTGGATGGTGGCGGTGGCAGGCATGCTCACGCTCGGAGCTCTGGCGCAAGATGCAGCCCCGGCGGCAGAGGGAGCAGCCCCGGCGGCGGGCCAAGCGGGTGAACTGGTCCCGGCCGAAGGGGCCGCGCCGGCGTCCAGCAGTGGCGGCACCGGGTTTATCGCGGTTCTCCTCAGCAGTGGCTGGCTGGGCGTCGTGCTGTGGCTGTTCCTGTTCGGCGCCGGTGGCGCGGGCATCTATTTCATCGTCGATTGCGCGATTACGATTCGGGCCAAGCGCGTGATGCCCCAGTCGCTGATCGACAAGGTTACGCAGGCGATGCAGGAAGGCGATGTGCTCAAGGCGCTGAAGGAATGCGAGAACGAGCCCTCGCCGTTGGCGAACATTCTGTCCTCGGGCTTTAGCCATGTGGAAGAAGGCTTCGACATCATTCAGGAGGCCATTTCCACGGCGGCCGATCTGGAAGTCGAGAAGCTGATGCAGAAGCTGACCTGGATTTCGGTGTGCGCGAACATCGCCCCGATGCTCGGGCTGCTGGGAACGGTGCAGGGCATGATCATGGCGTTCGCGGGCATTGCGACCGGCGCGCCGGACGTCGGCATGCTGGCGTTGGCGATCGCGCAGGCGCTGTACACGACGGCTGGCGGCCTGGTGGTGGCCATCCCCTGCGTCACGATCTTCTATAGCCTGCGGAACAACGCCAACCGGCTGATCCTGCGCATGGAAGCCCTGACCATGGAAATGATCAAGGATCTGCGCAACGTCGAAGTCGTGGCCGAGTAGCAGCTTCCCGCGGACGGGGGAAACGGCACCATGGCAAAGCGGAATTCAGAGCCCTGTGCGCTGGATATGACGCCGATGATCGACGTCGTCTTCCAGTTGATGATCTTCTTCATCGTGACCATCAAGATGGGGGAGAACGTCAATCGCGACGTGAAGCTGGAGCTTGCCCGGCGCGGCCCGCTGCTCAAGGGCGAGGACAATCGCAGCATCACGATCGAGGTGGACCGGCGCGGCTGGATCACGATTCAGAATGCGGCCGTTTCCAAGCAGATGCTGTCGACGCTGCTTCAGAATCGCTACAACAAGTATGGCACCTACCCGGTGCTGATCCGCGGCGACTTTCGGACCAAGCATTCCGACATCCGCGCGGTGATGGATATTTGCGCAAACATCGGCCTGGCGCGCGTCAGCTTTGTGGGCATCAAGGAAAAGAAGGCGGGCGGGTGACGTGAAGAAACAGAAGAAAGAGCGCAAGAAGGGCGAGAACATCGCGTTGGAAATGACGCCGATGATCGACGTCGTCTTCCAGTTGCTGATCTTCTTTATTGTGACGCTGAAGCAGGAAGACCTGTTCTCGCATCTGGACGTGGTGCGGCCGGCGCCGGATCCGGCTGCGAAGCCGGAGGAGAAGCCGGACCTGCTGGAGATCACGGTTTACAACGAGAAGAAGCTGGGCGGCGACGGCTTTGCGATGAAGGGTGGCCAGGTGCGCCTGGCGGACCTGGAGCGCCAGCTGCAGCGCATCGCCTCCTTCAGCACCTCGGTGGCGGTGATCATCAAGTGCACCGGCGATTCCAGCCATTCGAATCTGGTCAAGCTGCTCGACGTTTGTGCGGCCTGTGGCTTGAAGAACCTGTCCGTGTTCAGCATGTAGATGGTCGCCATCCGCAGAGCCTAAGAACGAGACGCGCGTAGACGTTATAAGGGGCGGAGGCATCAACCCCGATTTTCCGGTGACAGGGCGACTATGAACACGCAGAAGAACAACGACATTCCTGAGACTCCCCCGCCGCATCCCGAGCACCAGTTCCACAGCTTGATGGAGATTTTCGACGAGCTGTCGTTCCGGGAGAAGTGGAAGAAGGTGTTCTACGGGCTGCGTCAGCCGCACGACAGTGGCGATTTCAAGTATGCGAAGATCCAGCTGCAGCGCTTGGGCGCGCCGGCGGCGGCGATTCTGGGGCCCCTGCTGATCGTGTTGGCGCTGCTGACGGTCAAGGCCACCGTCGCGCCGAAGCGCGAGTACCAGGTGGAGATCATGGATCCGGAGCAGATCGAGCAGCTCGACGAGGAGATAGAGAAGCTGATCGAGGAGATGGAGCCGCCGGAGCCGATGGAGATGGATGCGCCGACGGACGAGAGCTTTTCGGATGTGCCGACGGAGACGGATGTGGCAGCGCCGTCGCAGGATTTCAGTCCGCAGCCGGCGGCGTTGGATTCGGTGGCGATGGTGAAGAGCCCGGTGGTGCTGCGAGGCATGCTGGGCAGCCGCAACCCCGGTGCACGGGGGTCGTTGCTCGGGAGCGGCGGTGGCGGCGCCCACACCGAGCGGTCGGTGTACCTGGCGCTGCGCTGGCTGAAGAAGTACCAGTCGCCGGATGGCGGTTGGGAGGGGAGTGCAGGTGGTGGTCCGAGCGGGACGGGCAAGCCCGCGTTTGTCGGGCTGGCACTGTTGGCGTTTCTGGCACACGGCGAGACCCCGGCTTCGGAGGAATTCGGCCCGACGGTGGAGCTCGCCATCAAGTGGCTGCTGGACAACCAGAAGGAGAATGGGGATTTCAATGCGGCCGATAGCCACAACTACAGCCAGCCGATAGCCACCTATGCGCTCTGCGAAACGTTCGCCTTAACCAGGATCCCGATGGTGAAGACGGCGGCGGAGAAGTCCGTGGCTCGCATCATCAAGGGGCAGAATCCGGTTGGGTATCTGTGGAATTACAATTTCAATCCAAAGGAGTTGTTGGCTGCGGGGTCGCCGGGTGAGCGCAACGACTTGTCGTATGCCGGCTGGTGCATGCAGGCGCTGAAAGCGGCGAGCACGGCGGGTCTTGAGGTGGAGGGGTTGGAGGAGGCCAAGAAGAAGTCCGTCGAGGGGATTCGCAAGCTATCGAGGGCCGGAGCGGATGGCACGGTAGGCTTCGGCTATTCCAGCCCGTCGCAGGACAACATCACTAGCGCGGGCACCCTGTGCATGCAGTTGCTGGGAGCGGGAAAGTCCAAAGAAGTCGGTGGCGCCTTGCAGTGGTTGAAGCGGGCGGACTGCGTCTGGGAGAAGCCGTGGTCGGAAAGCCCGATTTACCACTGGTATTACATTACGCAGGTCAAGTTCCACGCGGGGGGCGGTGTCTGGGCGGACTGGAACAAGCAATTCTCGCCGGCGCTGGTAAAGAATCAGGTTGTCGTCAAGAATGCCATTGAGGATACAAAGGGCAATCTGGTGGACATTGGCTACTGGAAGTCTGCGGCGCCAAAGGAGCATTGCCAGAGCTACGTGTACAATACGACGCTGTGTGCCTTGATGCTACAGGTGTACTACCGCTACCTGCCCACCTACAAGACGCCCGAAGCGGTGGCCGAAGAGCCTTCGACCTTGGAAGACAAGGACAAGGACATCGAGATCGAGATCCTGTAGCCGGCGCAAGACCTGACGCGAGCCGGGCGCCTCTGCACGGTCTTTCCTTTGGCCCATTTCGGACACTCGGCCGACACGGAGGTCGGCCCTCCAAATCGAAAACAGGACTTTTCAGTGTCTTGGAGGGGCGGGCTCTGTCCCGACCGCGTCCGAAAACAGTCAAATGGAAGACCGTGGGCGCCTCAGGGGCAGAGACGATCATGCTTTGAATCCCTGAGTATTGTGACTACAATGGTCACATGATCAGCAGTCTACGAGAAGCCAAAGCACGGTTTAGCGAACTGGTGGCGCTGGCGGCACAAGGCGAAGAGGTCGTGATTACTGTTCACGGCAGGCCGCAGGCGGTGCTATGCCCGTTGCCAAAGGAAGGCAAGTCGTCCCATGCGATGTGGTTGAAGACGCTGCGGGAGACGCGCGCTGCGTACACGGTGGGCAGGACCAAGGACTCCGGGGCAATTCTCGACGACCTCCGGGGCGAGCGGGTGTGATCTACTGGGACACATCCTGCGTTGTGAAGCTTTACGTGGCGGAGCCCGACTCTGAGGTGTGGGACAAGCTGGCGGCCGACTTTCCGGGGCCCCTTTTTTCGAGCGCCCTGCTGGAACCTGAACTCGCTCTTGCCTTGGCTCGCAAAGAGCAAGAGGGCTCGATCCGTTCGGGGGGGGCGGCGGTGCTGTTGCAGCAATTCCGCGACGATGTTGGCTGCGGGAGGTACCGCCTGCTGCCACTGGGCCAGGATGTCATGCACGAAGCGGCGACGTTGGCAGAACAAGGCTTTATGTGCAAACCGATGCTGCTCTTGCGGACGCTCGATGGACTTCACCTGGCGACGGCCAAGCTGCTGAAATGCCGGACCGTGGCCACAACGGATGCCCGCATGCGGCAGGCGTTGCCCCTGTTGGGTATGAAGCCGGCTTAAGCTCGGCCCAGATGTTGCCCCGCGCGGCCTCTAAAGGCCGCAACCAAACTGGATTTGCCACAAAAAGGCACAAAATGCGCAAACAATTAATGGCGCTATAACGCCGGTGCTTTTGTGCGTTTTGTGCCTTTTTGTGGCTGAAAATCTTCTCAGGAAAACAAGAAGTTGCATGATAGTAGCACGTAGATCACGAAGGGTTCGGAGGTGCTCCCCTTCGTTTCCTTTGTTGCCTTCTGTTCAAATCCTCTGCTTACGTTGGCCCCAGCATCTTTTCGGGGCGCACCCAATCGTCGAACTGGGCGTCCGTGACGTAGCCCAGTGTGAGGGCGGACTGCTTGAGGGTGAGTCCTTCGCGCCAGGCCTTGAGTGCGATTTCGGCGGCCTTGTCGTAGCCGATGTGGCGGTTGAGGCTGGTGACGAGCATGAGCGAACGGTCGACCAGTTCGCGGATGCGGTCGGTGAGGGCTTCGATGCCTTCGACGCAATGTTCGGCGAAGGAGGCGCAGGCATCGGCGAGCAGGTTGATGGATTGGATGATGAGGGCGGCGAAGAGCGGCTTGTAGACGTTGAGTTCGAAGTTGCCCTGTGAGCCGGCCATGGCGATGGCGGTGTCGTTGCCGTAGACCTGGCAGACGACCATGGTGACCATCTCGCACTGGGTGGGGTTGACTTTGCCGGGCATGATGGAGCTGCCGGGTTCGTTGGCGGGGAAGGAGATCTCCCCCAGCCCACTGCGCGGCCCGCTGGAGAGCCAGCGGATGTCGTTGGCGATTTTCATCAGCGCGGCGGCCAGGGTTTTCAAGGCGCCGGAGGCGGCGACGACGGCGTCGTTGGCTCCCATGGCGGCGAACTTGTTGGGGGCGACGACGAAAGCGTGCCCGGTCAGGCGGCTGATTTCCTCGGCCATGAGGCGGTCATAGCCGATCTTGGTATTGAGGCCGGTGCCGACGGCGGTGCCGCCGATGGGGAGTTCCGCGAGGAACGGCAGGACCGCTTCGATGCCGGCGCGGGCCTGCTTGATCTGCGCCGCGTAGCCGGAAAACTCCTGGCCGAGGGTCATCGGGGTGGCGTCCTGCAGATGGGTGCGGCCGATCTTGATGATGGACGCGAAGTCGGTGGCTTTGCCATCGAGGGCGCGGTACAGGCGATCCATGGCCGGGAAGAGGTGCCCGGCGATGGCGATGGTCGCGGACACATGGATGGAGGCCGGGACGGTGTCGTTGGTGGACTGCGACATGTTGACGTGGTCATTGGGATGGACGGGCTTCTTTTCGCCGCGTTTGCCGCCGAGTAGTTCGTTGGCGCGGTTGGCGATGACCTCGTTGACGTTCATGTTGGTCTGGGTGCCGCTGCCGCTCTGCCAGATGGGCAGCGGGAAATGCGCGTCGAATTTGCCGGCGATGACTTCATCGGCCGCCTGTTGGATGGCGCCGGCGACGGTGGCCTCGAGCAGGCCTTGCTGGGTGTTGACGGCGGCGGCGGCCTTCTTGACGAGTGCGTGCGCGCGGATAAATTCCGCCGGGAAGCGCTCCTTGCCCACCACGAAGTTGCCGGTGGCCCGCTGGGTCTGCGCCCCGTAGTAGGCCTCCTCCGGCACCATCACCTCACCCAACGCATCCTTTTCCTTACGCATCTTCATACCTCCATTCACCTAAGCCGACGCGATTCAGAGAGAGAACCGCAGATGCACGCAGATGAACGCAGATAGGTGGCCATAGACCAAATTCTGAATCAGCGTTCATCAGCGTACATCTGCGGTTCCCAATTAGTTCTCACGTATTGCTCATGCCCTGACGGAGGACGTAGGGGAGGATGCCGCCGTGGCGCATGTATTCGACTTCGAGTTGAGAGTCGACGCGGCACTTGGCCTGGAAGGTCTTGCGCGCGCCATCGGGGCTGGTGGCGGTGACGGTGAAGACTTTGCCCGGCGCGAGGCCATCGGCGATGCCGGCGATGGAGAAGCGTTCACGGCCATTGAGGCCGAGGCTCAGGTGGCTTTCGCCCGGCATGAACTCCAACGGGAGCACGCCCATGCCGACGAGGTTGCTGCGGTGGATGCGCTCAAAGCTTTCGGCGATGACGACCTTGATCCCGAGCAGTTGAGCGCCTTTGGCGGCCCAGTCGCGCGAGGAGCCGGCGCCATAGAGCTTGCCGGCCAGCACGACCAGGGGGGTACCGGCCTGGCGATAGCGCTCGGAGGCATCGAAGATGGACAGCTCTTCGCCGGTGGGATGATGGATGGTGTTGCCACCTTCCTTGGCCACGAGCAAGTTGCGAATGCGGATGTTTGCAAACGTGCCGCGCATCATGACTTCATGGTTGCCGCGGCGAGCGCCGTAAGAGTTGAACGCCTCGGGCGGGACTGCATGCTCGACGAGGTAGCGCGCGGCCGGGCTCTTCTTCGAGATGGAGCCGGCGGGCGAGATGTGGTCGGTGGTGATGAAATCCGCGAGCAGCGCCAGCACGGAGGCGTCACGAATGTCCTGCAGCCCCGGCGGTGTCGGGCTGAAGTTCGTGAAGAACGGCGGCTCACGGATGTAGGTGGAGGTGGGCTCGAATTCATAGACCGCGCCCGTGCGGGTGGAGAGTGCCGACCACTCGGGGCTGGAGTTCATGACGTCAGCGTAGGCCTGCACGTACATTTCCGGCTTTGAGGCGGCGGCGAGCATCGTGCGCACTTCCTCGGGCGACGGCCAGATGTCCTTCAGGAAGATGTCGCGTCCGTCGGTGCTGCGGCCGATGGGTTCGGTGGTGAGGTCGATGTCCATGCGCCCGGCGAGGGCGTAGGCGACGACGAGCAGCGGCGAGGCCAGGTAGTTGGCCTTGGTCAGCGGGTGGATGCGGCCTTCGAAGTTGCGGTTGCCGCTCAGGACGGCGGCGGCCACGACCTCGCTACCGCCGAGGGCGGCTTCGATTTCGGGGCGCAGGGGGCCGCTGTTGCCGATGCAGGTGGTGCAACCGTAGGCCACGATCTGGAACCCGAGCTGCTCGAGCGACGGGATCAGGCCGGATTGTTCGAGGTACGCCTTCACCACGCGCGAGCCGGGCGCGAAGCTGGTCTTCACATACGGCGGCACGCGCAAGCCGGCGGCGGCGGCTTTCTTCGCCAGCAGGCCTGCGCCGATCATCAGCGTGGGGTTGGACGTGTTCGTGCAGCTGGTGATGGCCGCGATGACGACGGAGCCGTGGCGCAGGACGCCGCTGGCGCCGCAATCCGCCTGCGCCCCCAACTGGGCGTCGTTCAGGCCGTAGCCGCGCTTGTCGACGGGGGCCGTGAGCGCCTTGCGGAATTCGGTCTTCAGGTTGCGGATCTCGACGCGGTCCTGGGGCCGCTTCGGGCCGGCGACGCTGGGCATGAGGGTCGACAGATCGATATCGACGACCTCGGTGTAGAGGCGGTCGGGGGCGCCGGGGTCGCGGAACATGCCCTGGGCGCGCGCGTAGGATTCGACGAGGGCCACCTGTTCGGCGCTGCGGCCGGTCTGGCGCAGGTAGTCCAGGGTGGCGGCGTCGATCGGGAAGAGGCCCATGGTGGCGCCATACTCCGGGGCCATGTTGGCGAGCGGGGCGCGATCGGCCACCGTCATCGCATCCAGCCCGGGCCCAAAGAACTCCACAAATTTTTCGACGACGCCCTTGGCGCGGAGGGTTTGGGTGACGGCGAGGGCGGCGTCGGTGGGGGTGCAGCCGGCGGGGAGGCGTCCGTGGAGGCGGCAGCCGATGACCTGCGGGGTGAGCATGGGCATGGGCTGGCCGAGCATGGCGGCCTCGGCTTCGATACCGCCGACGCCCCAGCCGACGACGCCCATGCTGTTGATCATGGGGGTGTGGGAATCGGTGCCCACGCAGGAGTCGGGGAAGGCGACCGTGCGGCCTTTGGTGTCGGTGCCGGTGGCGACGCAGCGGCCGATGTATTCCATGTTCACCTGGTGGCAGATGCCCAGGCCCGGAGGGAGGACGGTGACCTTTTTGAAGGCCTGCTGGCCCCAACGCAGGAAGAGGTAGCGCTCGGTGTTGCGCTCGAACTCCTGCTGCAGATTCTGGCGGAAGGCGTCGCCGCTGCCGTAGGCATCGATCTGGACGGAGTGATCGATGACGAGGTCGACGGGCACCTGGGGCTCGATGCGGGCGGGATCGAGGCCGAGGCGCTGGAGGGCGCTGCGCATGGCGGCGAGGTCCACGATGCAGGGCACGCCGGTGAAATCCTGGAGCAGGACGCGCGAGGGCAGGAAGGGAAATTCGGCGGCCGGGGCTTGTGGCGACCAGGCGGCCATGGCGCGCACATGCGAGGGCTGATAGGCGGGATGGCCCTGCTGGCGCATCATCATTTCCAGAAAGACCTGCACGGCATAGGGCAGGCGGGCGGTGTCCACGCCCAACTGGGCGCCGAGCGCCGGCAGGCTGTAGAAATGAAGCGGAGTGGATCCGGACCCCGGCAACGGCTTCAAACAGGAAACGAACTCGCTCAAGGAACCCTCCCCCGGCTCGTGCTCCCGAGCCATTTTCAGTAACCCCACGAAAGCGTGGCAGTGTATACCCCCGCCCGCGGCGACACAACCCGGAATGGGAGG
>CAZWQJ010000101.1:0-2890 GCA_964635825.1 uncultured Victivallales bacterium
GAAGTCGGCCGTGTTGACGGTGGCAAACTCGGTGACGCCATGGTGATGCAGGGTCAAGGCCAGGCGCAGGTCGATCAGTTTGCGCCGGGCGAAGGGGTCTCGGCCCGCATGGTCCCAGACGGCCGCCATCACGGGCGCGTTTTCCACGAGCCGCCAGCGGGGGTTGCTGCGCAGCGCTTGGATCAGGGCGCCAGCCGCAGTCGCGGGGAGTGGTTTGGTGACGACCGCGGGATTTCGCAGCAGCAGGTACAACTCAACCAGCACCAGTTCGCAGAGCACCATCGCGTCATCGTCGCGGTGCGATTCCAGAAAGGCGCGGGCCTGTTGGTGGCGCGGCGCGGTTTCCTCGGAGGCGGCAAAGAGGATGTTGGTGTCGACGGAGAGCATCATGCCTCGCCAGTCTGGCGGGAGGCCTTGCGGGAGGTCGACAGGCGGGGTTCCTCGTCGCCGGCCGCCAGATCGCGCAAGGACTCCAGGGTCACGCCGCGGCGCAGCTTGGCGTGGACCGCTTTGGGGAGTTGCCAGGCGCCGCGATCCGCGGCGTTCAACGGCGGATACACCCGCGTAATGTACTCCACCCCGCGGCGCAGCACTTCGGCCAGCGACAGCTCGCGCTCGCGGGCAACCCGCTTGGCTTCATGATACAGGCTGTCCGGCAACTGAATCTGCGTCTTGATCATGATGGCAATATACAATGATGGCGTTTTGATGTCAACAAGATACAGGCGTAGCCAACGCCGTCGCCGCCGGTCTTGGTTCGACGTCCCCCTCCAAACCGTCCCTCAAGCCCCTGTCTGTTTGCCGGTTATCACCGGCAGAGACAGAATCCGAGGCGAGTTGACGGCGTGATTCTGACAGTCAGAATCTGATAAATGTCAGAATCTGACTTCTGTTTGGTGGCAGAACCCGAGGCGAACCGACTCGTAATATTGACTGGCGAATGGGTGCGCCGCTCCCACGCGCGCGCGAGGCGTTCCCCCCCCCCACCTTTGCACCGTTGCATGTAACGCCTTCATGTCACTGGGTGCGAGCGCCAAGCGCAACATGTTGTGCCCAGCAAGTGGCTTCGCTCTCCCGCGAGTGAGGTGCAGTCCGTACGCACGTGTGTACGGGAAATCATCCACTTCGGTACGGGTTCTTACTGCGCAGTGCAAATTGCTATCTCAGTAAAAATCGGTTGACTTCTTACTGGGAATGGCGGATTCTCTGTGCAGTGAAAAGGGGCGTATGAGTGCGAACACGGACATTCGGCATGAGGACGAGCTTGAGAGTGTTTTTCTGCAAATCATTGCGGAAGAGCCTGATGTGTCGTTGTTTATCGCGTCGGATGGGGTTTTGGAGGTTCGGCTGGATCGGCAGCGGCATCGGTTTCGGCCGGAGTACCGGCTGAATCCCTCGATCGCTGAGCTTGAGGGGCTGCTGGCGGATAGAAACGCGAAGCCGGCGCCGGTATTGGTGGTTCCTTCGCTGAACGAGCGGTTTCTGGGCCTTTGTCGTCGTAAATCGTTTTCCTGCATAGACTTAAATGGACGACTGTATCTGCGTGCCCCTGGGTTTCTGGTGGATCGGGGTACCTTGCCGGGGCGCGCGTACCGGTATGTGCTGGAGCCACGCAACCTCTTTGCCGACAAGAGTGCGCGGATTGTGCGTACCCTGCTGACCGACCGGGGGCGGGTGTGGACTCAGGGCGAGATTGTCCCCCGCGCCAAGGTCAGTTCCGCGCTGGCTTCGCGCATCGTTCGCCACCTGGTGCAGCAGGGGTATCTGGAAAAGCTCTCGGCGCGCACGTTCCGCGTTGCGGATCCGCTGGCATTGTTGGATGCCTGGGCCGCGGCGGACGAGTTTCCGCGTCGCGCGCGCACGTTGCGTTACACGCTGCTCGAGGGCGCCCCACTGCGGATTGCGGACGCGTTGCTGACGCTGGCGCGGCAGCATGGCCTCACCCTGGCGTTCACGCAGTGGCTGGCGGGCTGGCTGCGGCATCCCTACACGGAACCCGCTGTCGTTTCCGCCTACATCTCCCGCTTGCCGCCGCCGGGTGCGCTGGAAGCCGCTGGGTTCCGCGCCGTAACGGAAGCGGGGAAGGTGTGGCTCCATGTGCCCACGGACGAGGGGGTGTTCCTGGAGACGCAATCGGCCGGGGAACTGCCGCTGGTCAGCGATGCGCAGATCTACCTCGATCTTCTCAACACGGGCCTGCGCGGTCCGGACCAGGCCGCCGCCCTGCGCGCCTGGGATCGCTTCTGCACGCCGCCATGACCAAGTTTGACACCCATGGCGATTACAGCCCGCGGCAAGTTGCGTTGGCCGAGCGCGCGCTGCTGACGGTTTGGGCCGGACTGGGCTCCTGGCATGAGGACTTGGTCCTGGTGGGCGGCCTTGTGCCCAAGTACCTATGCCGCATCCCCACGGCCACGGACGTACTACCGCGCCCGGTCACACTCGATGCGGATCTGGGTATTGCGCTGGGAGCGTCGATTGGACAGTACGGCAGCATCATGGATGACCTGCAGGCACAGGGGTTTCACCTGAACCGTTCGGCCGGTGCACGGTTCGAACAGGTCTTCGACGATTTTACGATCTACGTGGATTTTCTCACGGAGCAGGCGCCGGCGACGCAGGGGACCGTCATCGTCGACAGCGTTCCGGCCAGCATCCTGCCGGGCATCGATCGCGCCCTGGCCTGCCATCGCGTGGTGCCGGTCTCGGGGACCGATTTGCACGAGGCGGAGCAGCACCTTCGGATTCGGGTTTGCGAAGTTGGGCCATTTCTGGCTTTGAAACTGCGGGCGTTCTATCGCCGCCAGCAACCGAAGGATGCGTTCGACATTCTCTACACCCTGCTGCATTACGATGGTGGCACCGCCCGCGCTGTGGCGGCCTTCGGCGA
>CAZWQJ010000101.1:2990-14993 GCA_964635825.1 uncultured Victivallales bacterium
CAGAGCCGCGTGCCACGCCGGATGCCTGCATGGGCACGCTCATGCGACGTGCTTGGAGGCCGGAAACCATTGACCGGGTGGTGAATGCCCCTGTACTATTACCGATTTACGAGGAAAAGCCGGACTTATGAGTGATTCGAGCCAAGAACCGAGTGGAGAAGACCGCAGCACGCGGCCGGAAGACCGCCGCCGTCCCGAGGGGCAGGTCACGCCGCCGATGCGTGGGGTGATCGCGTGGGTGGCTATTCTGGCGATGTGCCTGCTGATGTGGGCCTTGTACCGCGAGCAGCAGGGCAAGCTGGATGTGCTGCCGTACTACCCGAACTTTGCCGAACTGGTGGAGGGCGGGAAAGTGGCGCGCTGCGAGATCGTGCGCGAGGCGAGCGGTGTGCAGTTCATCCGAGGCGAACTCAAGCCCGACGTGGAAGCCGACGGGGCGCCGAAAAAGTTCAAGGTGTACATCACCGACGCGGATAACGATCTGCGCGAGTATCTGGTGCGCAACAAAGTGGAGTTCAGCGTACCGCCGCAGAATCCGTATTTCTGGCAGATTGTGTCGAGCGTGCTGCCGGTGGTGCTGATCTTCGGGTTGTTGTATTTCCTGTTCGTGCGCCAGATCCGTTCGGCGGGGCATGGGGCTCTGAGCTTCGGCAAGAGCCGCGCGCGGCTGCTGAACCGGGATATGAAGAAGGTGACCTTCGCCAACGTCGCCGGCATCGATGAGGCCAAGGAAGAAGTCCACGAGATCATCGAATTCCTCAAGGATCCGAAGCGGTTTCAGACCTTGGGCGGCCGCATTCCCAAGGGGGTGCTGCTGATGGGTCCCCCGGGCACGGGCAAGACGCTGCTGGCGAAGGCGATCGCCGGCGAGGCCAACGTGCCGTTCTTCAGCATCAGCGGTTCCGACTTTGTGGAAATGTTCGTGGGTGTGGGCGCCTCGCGCGTCCGCGACATGTTCGCGGAGGGCAAGAAGAGCGCCCCGTGCATCATCTTCATCGACGAGATCGATGCCGTGGGCCGGAGCCGTTTCACGGGCATCGGCGGCGGGCATGACGAGCGCGAGCAGACGCTCAACGCCCTGCTGGTGGAGATGGACGGATTCGAGACGCAGGAGGGGGTCATCATCCTGGCGGCCACCAACCGCCCGGACGTGCTCGATCAGGCCCTGCTGCGCCCCGGCCGCTTCGACCGCCAGATCGTGATCGACTTGCCGACCATCGAGGGCCGGCGCGCGATCCTGGAAATGCATGGCCGCAAGCTTAAGATCGGCTCGCAGGCGGACTTCCAGCGCATTGCGCGCGGCACGCCCGGTTTCTCCGGCGCGGACCTGGAAAATCTGCTCAACGAGGCGGCGCTGCTGGCGGCCCGCCGCGCCAAGACCGCGATCGACCTGAAGGATCTGGAAGAGGCGCGCGACAAGGTTCGCTGGGGGCGCGAGCGCCGCAGCCGCAAGATGGACGAGAAAGAGCGTCGCGTGACGGCCTACCACGAGGCCGGCCATGCGCTCGTGATGCAGATGATTCCGGAGAGCATGCCGCTGCACAAGATCACGATCATCCCGCGCGGGGTGGCCTATCTGGGTGCGACCATGCAGTTGCCGGACAAGGATCGTTACATGGAAGGCCGCAAGGAATTGCAGGCCATCCTGGCGGGGCTGATGGGCGGCCGCGTGGCCGAGGAGTTGTTCTGCGACGATGTGACGTCCGGGGCCAGTTCGGATTTGAAGGAAGCGACGCGGATCGCGCGCCTGATGGTGTGCAGTTGGGGCATGAGCCCGGTGCTGGGTCCGCAGGCTTTTGGCCAGAACGAGGAGCTGATGTTCCTCGGGCGCGAAGTGAATCGCACGCAGGACTACAGCGAAGACACCGCGCAGCGCATCGACGCGGAAGTGCACCGGATTCTGGCCGAGAGCCACGACCGCGCGCACCAGATTTTGAGCGACAACCGGGACAAGCTGGTGATGATCGCGACGGCGCTGCTGGAGCGTGAAACGGTGGATGGTTACGAGGTGGAAGAGATCGTGAAGCACGGGCGCGTGTTGACGGAAGCGGAGCGCCAGGTGCAGAACGAGGCCAAGGCGGAGGCGGACGCGATTGCGTCGCCCGTGGGGCCCCCTATGCGTCCGCCGGCGGTTCCGCCTCCGATTCCGCCGCCGGTTTCACCGCCGCCGCCTCCTCCGATCCCGGTGCCGCCACCGGTGCCGCCCGCCTCCGCCGGGAGCCCGTGATGCACACGCGGCATCAGCCCGGCATCTGGGCCTGTGCCGATCGCGTGTTGGATCTGACGGCCCGGCCCCTGATCATGGGGATTCTGAACGTCACCCCGGACTCGTTTTCCGATGGGGGGCGGTTTCTTCAGACGGAAGCGGCCGTGGCGCGCGGGCTGCAGATGCTGGAGGCCGGCGCGGATATCCTGGATATCGGCGGCGAATCCACACGGCCCGGCGCGGAGCCGGTCTCGGCCGACGAGGAAGCGGCGCGCGTCATCCCGGTGATCGAGGCGATCCGGGCGCGCCAGGACGCGGTCCTGTCCGTGGATACCTGCAAGGCCGCGGTGGCGCGCGCGGCGCTGGCGGCCGGGGCGCGGGTGGTGAACGATGTATCCGCGTGCACGGCCGATCCCGCTATGATAGAGATCGTACGCGCGGGCGGCGCGGGCGTGGTGCTGATGCACATGCGCGGGACGCCACGCACGATGCAGGGCGATCCGCAGTACGACGATGTGGTGGGCGAGGTGGGGCAGTACCTGGAGGCGCGCGCGGCGGCGCTTGAGGCCGGCGGAGTGGCACGGGAGCGGATTGCGGTGGATCCGGGCATCGGGTTTGGCAAGACGCTGGCGCACAACCTGCAGCTTCTGGCGCGCCTGGACCCCCTGGTGGCGCGCGGGCGGCCGGTGGTGGTGGGGCTTTCACGCAAACGATTTCTGGGGCTGCTGACCGATCGCGGGGTGGAGCAACGGCTGGCGGGCAGCCTGGCGGGATTGTGCTGGTGTCTGAATCATGGGGTGCAGGTGATGCGCGTGCATGATGTCGAAGAATCGCGGGATGCCGCGCGCGTGGTCGCGGCCCTGCGTGACGCGTCGGCGGGAGCAAACTAATCCGTGTGGGAAAGCTGGCCAACGATCCATTTCAGCAGTCTGTTCCAGATCCTGGTTCTGGCGCTGGCGTATTATTATATATTTCTGTTTTTCCGTGGCACGCGCGGCGCGCAGGTGCTGATCGGGTTTGTGCTCGTGCTGGCGATTCTGCTGGGGCTCACGAACATCTTCAACCTCGAGGCGCTGAACTGGCTGCTGCGTCAGATGCTGGTGTTTCTGGGCGTGGCGGTGCTGGTGATCTTTCAGCCGGAGATTCGCCGCGCGCTGGCGGAGCTGGGCAAGCAGCCCGTGTTTTCCGTTTCCAAGGAGCGGCGCACGGTGGTCGATCATCTCGTGCAGGCGGTGACGCTGCTGTCCGAGCACCGGGTGGGGGCGCTGATCGCGGTGGAGCGCGAGATCGGGACGCGCAGCGTGCAGGAGACGGGGACGCGCCTCGACGCGGCGGTTTCGCCGGAGCTGCTGGCCAGCGTATTTTTTCCGCACACCCCGCTGCATGATGGCGGCGTGATCATCCAGGGCAACCGCATGGTGGCGGCAGGGTGCGTATTTCCGCTCTCGCACAATGTGGAGCTGCACAAGCAGCTCGGCACGCGGCACCGTGCGGCGGTGGGGTTGAGCGAGGAAACGGACGCGGTGGTGGTGGCGGTATCCGAAGAGACGGGCGCCATATCGGTCTGCTATCGCGGGCGCCTGAGCCGGGGCCTCGACCGCGAGCGGCTGGAGCGCTTCCTGCATGCGCTGCTGGTCAAGGGCCCGGCGGCCGACAGCCCGTGGCGGCGCGCGCAGGATCAGCTCGATCTGACGCCCGAGGGCATCGCCAAATCCGAAGAACTGGCGCGACAGGAGACCCAGCAAAGTGAGTAAGCGCGGGAAATGGCTGATGGAGGCGGTGCGCTCCAACTGGGAGTTGAAGCTTCTGGCGCTGCTGCTCGCCTTCGTCACGTACTACGCGATACGCGGTGCGACGGGCTACGAGGTGGAGTACACGGTGCCGGTGGAGGTGGAGACGGAGCCGGGGTTTGCGGTGCTGTCCATGAACCCGGAGGTGGTGGATGTGCGCTTCCGCGGCTCGCGCGACGATTTGCTGAAGCTCGATCAGAAGAGCCTGAAAGCAGGGCTGCGCGTGCGGGAAGAAAACATGGGTGGTGTGCCGCGCGCGGTGGCGGTGACGCCCCGCAACATCCAGGGGGCTCCCGGCGTGAACGTGGCCATGATCGATCCGCCGCGGGTGCTGGTGGCGTTCGACCGCGAGGTCGAGACCACATTCAACGTGGCGAAGCCGGCCACGCTCGGACTTCCTCTTCTTGGAAAAGCGGAAATCCAGTACAGTCCCCAGGTGGTGACGGTGCGCGGCCCCAAGGCGCGTATCGACGAGTTGCGGACGGAGGGGCAGGGCGAGGTCACCACGGACCCGGTGGACGTGGACGGTCGCGTGGAATCGTTCTCGAAGCGGGTGCGCGTGCATCCGCCCGGGGGCGCGTGGGCGTCGAAGATCGACCCGGAGGAAATCACCGTCCAGGTCACGATCATCAAGAAGTCGACGACGCGCGAATGGAGTTCGCAGCCGGTGCTGGCGGTGCGGGGCGGGGATGACCGCGGCTCCGTGCAGATCGATCCGCCGATGGTTGACGTCGTGATGGAAGGGCGTTCGGAATTGCTCGAGAGTGTCTCGGCCTCGGACCTGCGCCTCTTTGTGGATTGTGTGGGGTTGGAGCCCGCCGGGGTTTACGAGTTGCCGGTGCAGGTGCATTTGCCTGTGTCCATGGACGTCACGGTGTCGGTGACGCCGAAGGTGGTGACCGTGACGTTCCTGGCTCACCCCGGGGAATGAAAGGAGTTTGCCGTGAGCGCGGATAGCGTGCCCGACGTTGGGCGGCGAGTGTTGTGGGGATTTTTCCTGTCGGGGCTCTGCCTGTTTCTGGCGCTGAGCCTGCTCTCGTACGATTGGCGCGACATCGGCCTGCTGCAGGCCCCGCCCAACATCCCCCCCGTGAATCTCTTCGGCCCGGTGGGCGCCTGGTTGTCCTTCGGCCTGTTCGTGGGGCTGGGGCTCGGCGCGTACCTGGTGCCGTGCGTCTGCCTGGCGCTGGGGATCATCCTGATGCTGAACCGGCAGCGGCGGGTGTGGCCGCGGCTGCTGTGGGGCTTCGCGGTGCTGGTGGCCGTGGTGGCGCTGGTGCAACTGGATGGCGGGCACTGGGAAGGATTGTCGCGCAAGCTGAATATCCTGCCGGACGCGGGCGGACTGCTGGGGCGCCTGTTGATGCGCGAGCTGCTGGTGCGCTGGCTGAGCCCCGTGGGGGCCGGCGTGCTGACGTGGACGTTCCTGATGCTGTCGCTCGTGATGACGGCCGATCCGCGCAACGTATGGAACGCGCTGCTGGGGGCGGCGCGGCTGAGCAAGGCCACCGCCGCACGCCTTGAAGATGTGCGCATGGCGCGGCTGGACCGGCGCAGCTCGATCACCGAAGAAGAGAAGAAGCTCGAGAAGCGTCGTCGCCGGCTGGAGCGGGTGATGAACAAATCGCCGGAGGACGACGAGGAGCTGGAGGCGGATCTGCTGGCGAAGCCGAAGGCGGATGCGCGGGCGGCGGCCGCGGGGCGCGCGGAACGTCCGGAGCGACCGGAGCGGCCCGAGCGTGCGGAACGAGCGGAACGAGCCGAGCGGACGCCGCCGGTGCGGGTGCCGGAGCCGGTGGCGGTGGCGGTGGACCCGGAGCCCGAGCCGGAGCCGGAAGCGCCGGTGCCGGCGCCGCGCGTGCGCCGACCGGATCGCAAGCCGCCGGTGGTGGTGGCGCCGGAACCCGAGGAAGAGCCGCTGGCGGCCGTGAGCCCCGCGGATGGGGCCTCGCTGTACAAGCTGCCGCCGATCGATCTGCTGGCGCCCGCGCCGGCCGGCCACCGCGACGGCATCAAGGCGGACACGGGGACCACCGCGCGCATTCTGATCGAGACGCTGCAGGAGTTTGGCATCGAAGGCGAGATCACCAATGTCGAGGTTGGGCCCGTGGTGACGAACTACGAGTTGTTGCCGGCGCCGGGCGTGCGCGTCGAGCGCATCAGCGGCTTGAGCAACAACCTGGCCCTGTCGTTGAAGGCCACGAGCGTACGCGTGCAGGCGCCGATCCCCGGCAAAGGCGTGGTGGGCATCGAAGTGCCCAACACGGTCTCGCAGCTCGTGCTTCTGCGCGACATGATCGAGGGCCAGGTGTGGCGCGCGGGCAAGGCCAAGCTGCCTCTGGTGCTGGGCAAGGACGTGACGGGCAGCGATCTGGTGGCGGATCTGAGCGCGATGCCGCACCTGCTGATCGCGGGCGCCACGGGATCCGGCAAGACCGTGTGCATGAATTCGATCCTGGCGGGGTTGCTGATGTCGCGCACGCCGGACCAGATGCGGCTGCTGCTGGTGGATCCGAAGATTGTGGAGTTCTCTGTCTACAACCGCCTGCCGCACCTGGTGGTGCCGGTGATCACCGACGCGAAGAAGGTGGCGCTGGGACTGCGCTGGGCGATCGCGGAAATGGAGCGGCGCTACAAGCTGTTTGCGCGCGTGGGCGTGCGCAACATCGAGAGCTACAACACGCGCGAGATTGTGAAACAGGAGGACCTGTTCGGCGAGACGCTGGCGAGCGGGCGCAAGGCAGAGGAGCCGCCGGCGCGGGTGCCGTATATCGTGGTCGTGATCGACGAGCTGGCCGACCTGATGCTGGCGGACCAGGCCGACATCGAGACCTGCATCGCGCGGCTGGCGCAGTTGTCGCGCGCCGTGGGCATCCACATGATCATCGCCACGCAGCGTCCGTCGGTGAATGTGATCACGGGCACGATCAAGGCGAACTTCCCGGCGCGCATTGCCTTCCAGGTGGCGCAGCGCACGGACAGCCGGACGATTCTGGATTCGGTGGGGGCGGAGAAGCTGCTGGGGCGGGGCGACATGCTGTACATGCCGCCGGGCTCCAGCCGGCTGATTCGCGCGCAGGGGGCCATGACGACGGATACCGAGATCCGCGCCGTGGTGGATTTCCTGCGCAACCAGGGTGAGCCCTCGTACGAGGTGGCCATCCACGAGAAGCTCGAGAAAGCGGACCAGCAGGGCGAAGGGGCCATGGACGATGGCGAAGAAGATGAGGATCTGCTGAACCGGGCGATCGACATCATCCGCGAAACGCGGCGCGCCTCGACCTCGTCGCTGCAGCGGCGGCTGCGCATCGGCTACACGCGCGCGGCGCGGATCATGGATATTCTGGAGGAGCGCGGGATTCTGGGGCCGCCGCGCGGCGCGGAACCGCGGGAGATCCTCATTGATCTGGATGGGGCCATTCCGAATAATGGGGATGCGGCGGGCGATGACGTCGGTGGGGCGGATGCGGAGCCCGATGCGTTGCCCGAGCGCAGTCCTGCCCCCAGCGAGAGAGAGTGAACCGCAGATGAACGCGGATGAACGCAGATGCCGGATGGATGGATCAGCGTCGATCTGCGTCCATCAGCGGTTAAGGATGTACGTGGCGGTTGGGAGTGAGCGATGAGTATTGGCAGTGAATTGCATGCGGCGCGCGAGCGCAAGGGGCTGACGATGGCCGACATCGCGACGGCCACGCACACGAAGGTCCCGGTGATCGAGGCGATCGAGCGGGATGACTTCAGCAGCTTTGCGGCGCCGGTGTACGGCAAGGGGTTCATTCGGTTGTACGCGCAGAAGGTGGGGCTGGACCCACAGCCGCTGCTGGAGCAGTACGGGGCGCGCACGACGGGGAAGCGGCCGTCGCTGGTGACGGAGGAGGCGCGGGCGCGGGCACGGGCGGCGACCCCGCCGGCGGCACCGGCGCCTGCCGCGGGTGAGGAAGAGTCCGGGGAGCGGCCATCGAAGGACCACTTCGACTTGTTCAATGCGGCTGAGGAGCGCGCGGCGCCACCGCCGGCGCCGGCGGCCCCCACGCGCACGGCAGTCTGGGGCGAGCGGACAACCGCCTTCGGCGAACTGATGCGCGAGGTCTGGATCCGGTGGACCTCGTCGATCGTCGAGCGCCTGAAGACCGGCACCGCCAGCGCGGCCGAAGTGCGCACGCGCAAGGATCCCTGGAAGATGCTGCCCGTCGTGATCTTCATCGTCATCGTCCTGATCTTCGTGGTGTCGGGCCTGAGCCGGTGCGCGCGCGTGGCGCCGGATGTCTCGGGCGCGCCGACGGCAGCCGCGCCGGGCGCAACGGTGGCGGCCGTGTCCAAGCCGCTGCGGCTGGCCATGCCGGTGCCGGATCCGTATTTTGACTGAACCCCGAACCCTCGCTCGTTGCTATGGCACAAGACTGGGATATCAAGCCGCGCGGGAGCACATGCGGCGCCTGCCAGACGGCGTTTGCGGATCGCAGCGTCTGCTACTCGTCGCTGGTGTTTGGCGAGAGCGGCTACGCGCGCCAGGATCTTTGCGAAGCGTGCTGGACGCAGCGCCAGCGCGAGGGCAAGCCGTCGTACAGCGTGTGGCAGGGCGTATTTCGCGCGCCGCCGCCGCCGGCCGAGGAGCCCCTGAAGAAGGAAAACGCCGAGAACCTTTTGCGCAAGCTGATGGAGGTTCCGGATCCGGCGCGCGCCAATGTCATCTATATTTTGGCGGTGATGTTGGAGCGGAAGAAGGTGCTGGTGGAGCGGGATGTGCAGACGCATGACGGCGTGATGACGCGCGCCTATGAGCACAAGCGCACCGGCGAAACCTTCCTGATCGTGGACCCGCGCCTGAAGCTCACCGAGCTGGCGTCGGTCCAGGGCGAGGTGGTGGCGCTGCTGGGTGGGCGCACCACCGAGACTCCCCCGGTGGCGGCCGAAGCGCCGGCCCCCGCGAACGCCTGAGTGCGCCGGCATTGTCACGGGCTTCTCTGACCTCCCTTTGCGCGCCTTGCGTTCTTTGCACGGCTATGCCGCCAATTCCTTGCTTCCCACGAAGGATTGAAAAGAAAGCATTTCGACCGCTGATGAACGCGGATAGACGCTGATTCGGAAGGAGAGATGGCGATTTGGTGGCCTGTGCGCTCCGCGCGCGGACCTTATGTTGCGGACGGTGGAGCGCTCACCAGTGGTGGTGTTGTGGGGTGGCCAGGGGGTGCTGAGTCTGCTATTTCATGCGGCATGAGCGCGAGGGCATCTGGAGGAGGCATGCTGATGGGCCTGTCGGCAGACTCCCCGTTCTTTCCGGTCCGCCCCGACCAGGTGATTCTGGAGAGCCGGAACTGCGTCGCATTCTTTGACCGGTTTCCGGTGAGTACGGGGCACGCGCTGGTGGTGCCCTGTGTTCCGGTGCCGTCTCTCTTCGACCTCGATGCGGCTGTGCAATCGGAGATGTGGGAGACCGTTCGGCGGGTGCGGGAAATTCTTGTGGAGCGCTTTCGGCCGACCGGTTTTAACATTGGCGTCAATGATGGCGCCGCCGCCGGCCAGACCGTGCCCCATGCCCATGTGCATGTCATTCCGCGGTACGCCGGCGACGTCCCCGACCCGCGCGGCGGGATCCGGTGGGTGATTCCGGAGAAGGCGCGGTATTGGACGTGAACAACGCCTTGGATTATGGGACCTTCTACCAATGAACGATGGGACCCAGTCACGACGCGCGGGATGGGCTTCGGCGCTTGGCGAACTGCTCGTTGCTCAGCCAAATCTGGTGGTGGCCGCTCTGCGTGAATTTGTCGGGGATGCCTCTCGGGAACAGGCGGCGGCATGGGATAGGTCCGTGGAAATCCTGCAGGCCGGCGGGCGACACGTGATCGCGGCCGATGCTTCGACCGCGGGACATGGGACGATCCTGGAGTATCTGCTGCCCCGCGAAGGAGGACGACGCCCCGATGTGATTCTGCTTCAGGACGCGGCGGTCTTGGTCATCGAGTTTAAGAACACGGACAGGGTTCACGTTGGCGACATCGATCAAGTGGCGGCCTATGCGCGGGATCTGCGTGAGTATCATTCTGCGTGTCACGGGCTGCCTATCATCCCGATTCTGTTGCATTTGGGTAAGGGGCCTCGGCTTGAAACCGCCGGTGTGATCATCACGACACCGGAAGACTTGGCGGGGCTCGTGGGTGGGCTGGCGAGAAAACACGAGCAGAAGCCCCCGAAGCTGGTGCTGACGGACTGGTTGCAGGGACGATACGAACCGCTGCCGGGGATCGTCGACGCTGCCCGATTGCTCTTCAAACGCCTTCCACTCCCGTTCATTCGCCGGGCTCGTAGCATGGGAATCCCCGAGACCGTGGACTATGTACTGGATGTCTTTGAGCGCGCGCGTCGGGATCAGCGGAATCACCTGGTTCTATTGACCGGGGTGCCGGGCGCCGGCAAGACGCTGGTCGGGCTACAGGTGGTCCACAGCGATCGATTGCAGGCCGGCCTTAATCCCGCGGAGCAGCACCGCAATCCAGCGGCTTTCCTCTCGGGCAATGGCCCTCTGGTGGCGGTTCTCCAGGACGCGCTGCGCAGCAGGGCCTTTGTTCAAGACATGCACCGGTTCATTCGCGAGTACGCGATTGAGAGGACGGATCTCTGTCCGGGCGAAAGGCTGTTGATTTTTGACGAGGCCCAGCGGGCGTGGACGGCGGGGAAGGTGGAGGATTTCTACCGCAAGCGCAACTTGGTGGTTCAACGGTCCGAGCCCGAAATGTTGGTGTCCGTCGCGGACCGGATACCCGGTGGGTGCGTGATTCTGGGACTTATCGGATCAGGTCAGGAAATCCACACGGGGGAGGAGTGCGGGATCGAGGGCTGGCTGACGGCCATCGAGGGTAGCGTTCGGCGCGGGGACTGGCAGATCCACTCCCCGCCGGGACTCATCGATCCGGCCTCGCGTGCCGCCGTTCTTCCGCGCGAGGAAGAGGCTCGCCTGAACCTCAATACGACGATCCGCAGCCACGCCGCCGAGAACCTGCATGCCTGGGTGAATGGGATTCTGGATGCGCCAGGACGGTCCGAGAATGAACTGGCTTCGATTGGGGCGTCGCTACTGGAGAATGCGTTTCCAATTCTACTCACGCGCGATCTGGAGTGGGCGAAAGAGTACGCGCGGGCACGATTCGAGGGCGAGCCACTGCGCCGCTACGGCTTGCTGGCGAGTTCGAAAGCGAAGAATCTAGCGGTCTTTGGTGTCGACACCCGGTTCGACAAGTTCTTCCCTACCGCCAAGTGGTTCAACGCAGATCCGAGCGATGAGAAATCCTGCTGTCAGCTCCTGAAGCCGGCTCAAGAGTTTCATAGCCAAGGCCTGGAACTAGACCTCCCCATCGTGTGCTGGGGGGATGATTTCTGGTGGGACGAGGGGGCTGATGGCCAAGGTATGGAATGGCGCATGCGGAAGCCTCGACCGAACCCCCTGGTGCGGGATCCCTACGCGTTTCGAAAGAATACTTACCGCGTGCTGCTGACCCGCGGTCGCGAGGGGTTGGTAATCTTCGTGCCACGCGGGAGCGCGATCATGGACGCCACCGCCGCGCGACTGGAGCGCTGCGGCGCGCAGACACTCGAAGCCCGCCGAGAAGGCGTGAGACGTATTGCGTAGGGTGCGGTGGCTCGTTGTTCAGCCGTGTGGGCGGAGGCGCTTCCTGTGTAGCCATGTTCGGAGGCTCTCAGAACGCGTCTCGCCATACAACGGTGTTGAGTGTTGAGACGTGACCCCTCGGTTTAACCGGCCACCCTGATGGGGTGCTTTGCTTCGTAGGATGTCTCTCAAAGGGGGGGGCATTCGCGGATGGCAAAGCGGATCAGGATGGCGGTCTCTGTCTTTGGCATCATGGGATGCTTGTCCAATATAGGCCTCTGTCCAATGGCGTTGGACGGGCGAACTTGTTGGCCATTGGATCCACCCCTCGCGGCAGCAGCCTGTTGAATGGTGCGGCTCGCCGGAGTCTCGCCCTCCATCGGATCGGGAAGGTCCTG
>CAZWQJ010000102.1:0-14735 GCA_964635825.1 uncultured Victivallales bacterium
TACCCGTTACCCGTTACCCGTTACCCGTTACCCGTTACCCGTTACCCGTTACCCGATACCCGATACCCGATAACCGATAACCGATAACCGATAACTGATAACGCCCCCCCGCCCCCCACCTACTCCCCCACAATCTTCATCAGCACCCGCTTGCGCCGCTTGCCATCGAACTCGCCATAGAAGATCTGTTCCCACGGCCCCAGATCCAGCCGCCCTTCCGTCACGGCCACCACCACCTCGCGGCCCATGATCGTGCGCTTGAGATGGGCATCCGCGTTGTCCTCGGACCCATTGTGCGCATATTGCGTATACGGCTTTTCCGGCGCCAGCCGCTCCAGCCAGCGCTCGAAGTCAGCATGCAGCCCCGGCTCGTCGTCATTAATAAATATGCTACTCGTAATATGCATGGCATTCACCAGGCACAAGCCCTCACGGATGCCGCTCTCGCGCAGGCCAGCCTCGACCTGCGCGGTGATGTTGATCAGCTCCCGCCGGCGCGGTGTCTGGAACCAAAGTTCATGACGATAGGATTTCATGGCGCCGGCACTCTACGTCAACGCCAGCCCCCATTCAAGGTCGGTGGCCCGGGCGCTCCGCGCGCGGGCAGGCGCGGGTCCGCACGCGGTGTGCGGGATGGACCGGTGCGTCAGACCGCTGGGTCGTACTCGTCCTCAACGAAGCGGTCCTCGTCCTCGAAAAGCGGAATCGACGACGAGGACGACGACGAAGAGCGAGACATCACAGGACTGAACTCGGATGCACCCCGCCTCGCGCCCGCTATCGGCTTGCAACCACGCCTGAAATGCCGCACAACGTGGCCTGTGCGCACGCCGATCGCACTCGCGATCGCGCCGCCGGAACAGGATCGTCAGCATGTGTGGGATTTGCGGATTCAACTGGAAAGATGACGCGCTGGTGCGCCGCATGAGCGACGCCATCGCCCACCGCGGCCCCGACCAGCACGCGGCCTTCACCGCTGACGGCGTTTCCCTTGGTCATCGCCGCCTCAGCATCATCGACCTGAGCGAACTGGGCCGGCAGCCCATGACCAACGAGGACGAGAGCCTCTGGATCGCCTTCAACGGCGAGATCTACAACTTCCAGGAGCTGCGCGAGGATCTCGTGGCGAAGGGGCACCAGTTCCGCAGCCACACGGACACCGAGGTCATCCTGCACGGCTATGAGCAGTACGGCGTCGACATCCTCCAGAAACTGCGTGGTATGTTCGCGTTCGCCTTGTGGGAGCGGCGCACCGGCCGCCTGCTGCTCGCCCGCGACCGCATCGGCATCAAGCCCCTCTACTACCACCTCCACGGCGGCAAACTGGCCTTCGCCTCGGAAATCAAATCCATTCTCGAAGTGCCCACGGTGCCGCGCGAACTGAATCACCAGGCCCTCTACGATTACCTCGGATTTGAGTTCGTGCCGGCGCCGGAGACCCTCTTCCGCGGCATCCAGAAGCTCCCCTCCGGCCACTACCTGCTGCTGGATCGCTCCGGCAATGCCGAGATCAAGCGCTATTGGGATCTGAGCATGCAGCCCGCCAATCCCTCCATGACGTTCGACGAAGCCGTCGAGCGCCTGCGCACGGAATTGGAATACGCCGTCAAGAGCCACCTCATCAGCGATGTACCCCTCGGCGTCTTCCTCTCCGGCGGCCTGGATTCCAGCGCGCTCGTGGCCATGATGCGCAAGCACATCTCCGGCCCCTTGCGCACCTTCACCATCGGCTATGCCGACAAGACGTTCAGCGAGCTCGACTACGCCGAGATCGTGGCCAAGCACTTCGGCACCGAGCACCACGTGCTCATGCTCGACGATCTGAAAGCTGAATACGTCGAGAAAACCGTCTGGCACTTCGATGAGCCCGTGACGGATCTCTCGTCGGTGCCCCTGTACCTGGTCTGCCGCCAGGCGCGCCAGCACGTCACCGTCTGCCTGAGCGGCGAAGGCGGCGACGAAAGCTTCGCGGGCTACGACCGCTTCAAGGCCAGCCGCATCAACCGCGCCCTCGGCTGGATCCCCTCGCCCGTGCGGCGCTCCCTGCTGGATCCGCTCGTGGCCATGCTTCCCGATCAGCCCCAGAAGAAGGGAGCCATCAACATGTTCAAGCGCTTCATGGAAGGCGGCGCCCTCCCCGCCGAAGGCGGCCATCTGCGCTGGCAGTACTTCTCCAACGCGCGCCAGGACGCCGCCCTCTTCAATGAGTCCTTCCGCCGCCGCGTCGCGATGGACCCCTTCCGCACCGTGCGCGAATACAATGCGCGCTGCGATGCCACCGACATCATCAACCGCGAAATCTACGTGGACATGCGCTTCATGATGGTCGACAGCATCCTCATGAAGGTCGACAAGATGAGTATGGCCAGCGCCATGGAAGTGCGCGTGCCCCTGCTGGACCACGCCTTCGTCGAATTCGCCGCCTCTCTGCCCGGCGCTTGGAAATTGCGCGGGCTGGAAACCAAGCACATCTTCCGCGAGGCGCTGCGCGGCATCCTGCCCGAGCGCATCGTGAACCGCGGCAAGCAGGGCTACAGCCTGCCCGTGAAACATCTGCTGCGCGGCCAGCTCAAGGATTACATGACCACGCTGCTGAACGAGTGCCCGCTGGTGCGCGAGAACCTGAATGTGGACGTCGTGAACCGGCTCATGCGCGAACACCAGGCCATGACCCACAACCACAACCACGTGCTGTGGGCCCTGATCAACGCGTCAATCTGGTACAACCGGTTCCTGAAGTAGCGCGGCACCGCCCCTCACCCCAGCCCTCTCCCCGCAAGGCAGGGCGAGGGTGGCGGCGAGTTCGGAACTCCCTCGCCCCCGTCGCGGGGGAGAGGGTCGGGGTGAGGGGCCGCGACGTCGCGGGAATCGAAGATTGCAGGGCCAATCCACCATGCCCGCGTAAGTCGTTGGCTATCGCTACCGGATCTTGTTGGCCTCGCGCCGCTTCTTGATGATCTCTTCCGCGATCCCGAACGGCACCGCTTCGTAACGCTCAAACTGCATCGTGAAGCCGCCGCGCCCCTGCGTCAGCGACCGCACCGAGTTGGAGTAGCCAAACATGTCATTCAGCGGCACGAAGCCGCGGATGACCTTGTCGCCGCCCTTGGTCTCCATCGAGTCGATGCGACCGCGACGGCTGCAGACCGATCCGGTGACGGGCCCCATGTAGTCCTCGGGGCAGGTCACTTCCACGCCCATCACGGGCTCCAGCAGCTCCGGGTTCCCCTTGAGGAACAGTTCCTTGAAGGAGGCGCGGCCGGCTTCCTGGAAGGCAAAATCGCTGGAGTCGACATCGTGGTACGACCCGTCGAGCAGCGTCACCTGCATGTCCACCACCGGGTAGCCGGCGAACGGGCCGCGCGTCATGGCATGAATGACGCCCTTCTCCACCGACGGGATGAAGTTCGCCGGGATGTTGCCGCCTTTGACCTCGTTGACAAACGAGAAACCCTTGCCCGGGCCCACCGGCTCCAACCGCATCACCACGTGCGCGTACTGGCCGCGGCCACCCGTCTGCTTGATGTGCTTGTAGGAACCCTCGGTGCTCGCCGTGGCGGTTTCGCGGTAGGCCACTTCCGGCCGCCCCACTTCGCCGATCACGCTGAACTCGCGCTTCATGCGCTCAACCAGCACTTCCAGATGCAGTTCGCCCATGCCCGACAGAATCGTCTCGCTCGTCTCCGGGTCGAACGACACCAGGAACGTCGGATCCTCGTCCGCCAGCGCACGCAGCGCCGCACCCATCTTCTCGCTCTCGCCGCGGTTCGCCGGCTTGACGCTGATCGACATGACCGGCGTCGGGAACTCGATGCTCTCCAGCAGGATCGGCTTCGCATCGCGCGTGCAGATCGTGTCGCCCGTGCGCGTGTCGCCCATGCCCACCACCGCCACAATATCGCCCGCGTAGGCCGAATCGATCGTCTCCTGCCGGTTCGCGTGCATCCGAATCAGGCGCCCGATGCGCTGCTCTTTGTCGCGCGTCGAATTCAGCACGACTTCGCCCTGGTTCAGCGTGCCGGAATAGATGCGGATGTAGCACAGCTTGCCCATGTGCTTGTCCGACATCAGCTTGAAGGCCAGCCCCGAGAACGGCTCGGCGTCGTCGGCCTTGCGCTGCATCGACTCGTCCTTCGCGTGTATAATCGGAGGCAGATCGACCGGCGACGGCAGGAACGCCACGATCCCGTCCAGCAACCGCTGGATGCCCTTGTTCTTGAAGCCGGACCCGCAGTACACCGGCACCACGCGCCGCGCGATCGTCGCCTTGCGGATGATGCCCACGATCTCCTCGTTCGCCAGATCACCGTTCGCCAGGAACTTCTCCAGCAGCGCATCGTCCTGCTCCGCGCTCTTCTCCACCAGGTTCGCGCGCCACGTCTTCGCACTATCCAGCTTGTCCGCCGGAATCTCTTCCTCGTGGTAGGTGACGCCCTTGTCCTTGTCACTGTAATACACGGCCTTCATCGTGATCAGATCGATGACGCCATTGAACTGGTCTTCCTTGCCGATCGGCACCACCATCGGCACCGCATTCGCACCCAGCGTGGACTGGATCTCTTCAACCACGCCGAAGAAATCGGCGCCGACCCGGTCCATCTTGTTGATGAAGGCGAGCTTGGGGACGTTGTACTTCTCGCTCTGGCGCCAGACCTGCTCCGACTGCGGCTGCACGCCGCCGACCGCGCAATACAGCGCCACCGCGCCGTCCAGCACGCGCAGGCTGCGCTCCACTTCCGCCGTGAAATCCACGTGGCCCGGGGTGTCGATCAGCTGGATCATGTGATCCTGCCAGCTCGTGGTGGTGGCAGCGGAGGTGATCGTGATGCCGCGCTCCTGCTCCTGCTCCATCCAGTCCATCACGGCGGCGCCGTCATGCACTTCGCCCACCTTGTGGATCTTGCCCGAGTAAAAAAGAATGCGCTCGCTGACGGTGGTCTTGCCGGCATCGATGTGGGCCATGATGCCAATGTTGCGAACCTGCGATATGGGAACTTTCCTGGCCATCGTAGTCTCTCCTGCGGCGGCCGCGGCCACCACGTCTTGCTGCTTCCGGGCTCTACGGGTCTGCCCGCGGCCTAAAAGCCGAGAACAATGCGCCGAATCGACTCGGAAATCAAGAAAAAAGGGGCGAGCCTCTCCGTGTCACTTCGGCGGGGGAGTTGGCGCCCACGTAGCGCGGGGCTCCGTCCCGCGCCATCCATGCATCTCGGGCCCATCTGCGTGCATCTGCGGTTCCGTATTGAATCGTTCCGGCTACAGGAACCCGGCCCGGTCCCAAGTCACCAGTTGGCGGGGCAATTCCGCCACGTAGCGGGAGGGTGGGGAATAGACAACCCCGCCATCGCGCATGCGGCGCACCTCGGGCACACAGATGAACAACTCATCCCGCGCGCGGGTGATCGCCACGTAGAACAGGCGGCGCTCTTCGGCCTCGCCCTCGTCGGATTCGGCGAGCGTGCGCGGCGAGGGGAACATGCCCTCCGTCGCCCAGAGGATGATCACGGCCCCCCACTCCAAGCCCTTGGCCTGGTGGATCGTGCTCAGCCGCAGCGCATCCTGGCCACCGCCTTCCTCGTCGGCCAGGTCCCCATCCACATTCGTCAACAGCGCCACATCGCTCAGAAACTCGCTGAGCGACTCAAAGCGCGCCACATCCTGGGCAAGCGCGGCGATATCGTCCAGGCGCTGCTCGGCATGCTCGAAGGTGTTCTCCGCGTGGGTTTCATAGAACGTGTCGACAAACGCGTCGATCTGCTTTTCGGCGGGCAGGCCGGCGGCGGCATCGGCCAGGATCGCGTCGATCGCCGCCCAGCCCTCGCGGGCACCCGCCGGCAGCAGCTCGCGCACGATCGCGCGCTGCGCGGCGTCGCCCATGCGAAACTGGCCGCCCAGGCGCGACCACACCTTGATGCCGGTGCGCTCGCCGACGCCGGGCAGCAGGCAGATCAGCCGCGCGAAGGCCAGTTCGTCCGTCGGGTAGGCGGTCACGCGCAGCAGGGCCAGCACGTCCTTGATGTGAGCCTGCTCGAAGAAGCGCACGCCCGACGTGATGAGGTAGGGCAGCCGTGCGCGTGGCAACAACCGCTCCAGGTCCAGCGCGTGAAAATGCGCCCGGTACAGAATGGCGATGTCGGAGAGGCGGTGGCCGGCGCGGCGCAGCAGGCGGATGCGCTCGACCACGTAGCGCGCCTGGTCTTCGCCATCACGCACCTGCACCACCGTCGGGCGCACATGCGCTTCGCGCGTGGCGCGCAGCACCTTCTGGAACTGCGCCGGATTTCCGGCAATGCAGGCATTCGCCAGCGCCAGAACCTCCGGCACACTGCGGTAGTTCGTCTCCAGCTTGTACACCTGCGCATCCGGGTAACGCTCCGGAAACGTCATGATGTTGCGGTAGTTCGCCCCCCGCCAGGAATAGATGCTCTGAAAGTCGTCCCCCACCACGAAGACATTGCGCGAACCACGACCGAGTCGATCCACCAGCTCCGCCTGGATGGGGTTCGTGTCCTGGTATTCGTCCACCAGCACATGCCGGAACTGCGCCTGGTACTCCGCCTCCACCTCTGGATGCTCACGCAGCAGCCGCAGCGCCTGAATCAGCAGGTCATCGAAGTCCATCGCCCCCAGCGCGCGCTTGCGCTGATCATAGCCTTCGCGCACCCGCACCACGTCCTCCGCCACCGCCGCATCGAAGCGCCGCTCGGCCAGATCGTGAAGCGATTTCTCCGTGTTGGCCGCCTCGCTGAACACACCCAGCAGGACGCCCGCGCGCGGGAATTCGCTCGCCTCCAACTTCAGCTCCTTGAGGCTTTGCGAGACCAGCCCGCGGGAGTCGTCGCGGTCGAGAATCACAAAATCCGGCGTGTAGCCGAGGCGCCGGGCATGGCGGCGCAGCATGCGGTTGGCCATGTGATGAAAGGTGCCACCCCAGATGCCGCCCACGCCCTGGCCCACCACCGCCGTAGCCCGCTCCAGCATCTCACGCGCGGCCTTGTTGGTGAAGGTCAGCAGCAGGATACGCTCAGGGGCCAGCCCCTGACGCACCAGGTGCGCCACGCGAAACACGAGGGTCCGGGTCTTGCCGGTGCCGGCCGCCGCCAGCACCAGGATCGGGCCGTCCGGCGCCGTCGCCGCCCGCAACTGCTCGTCATTCAACAACGATGAAAAGTCGCTATCTGCCATGCCGTCCGTCTTCCGCCCCGCATCGCGTGGCCAACGTCGTTTTCACTATCTTGCCCGCGCGCGGAGCGCACGGGCCACCCCAGTCGCCTTCGCAAAACCCGAAGGTGGCCCGGGCGCTCCGCGCGCGGGCTCTGGGTTTCCTCAAGCCACAGCCGGCTCAGCGGGGATGCTGGCCGCCAGGTCGCGGATCGACATCTTCAGCGCCTTGGAATCCCCATCCTGCGTCAGGCGTTTGACCAGGTTCACCACCGGCGCCGGAATGTTCTGCATCCCAATGGAAACCGGATCCACACCGGACGACGTCAGCGACTCCAGCACCTCGCGCACCGACAGGCTTTCCGGGCTGCGCAGAAGGACGTAGCGCCCCGGCGCGTCCGCCACCTTCGCCAGCAGGTCCACCTTCACGAGCTCATCAATGGTGCTGCGCAACAGCCGCACCGGGATCCGCTTTTCGCGCGCATAGGCATTCGTCTCAAAGGCCCCACCCGTCACCATGCGGCGCGCCGCCTCCGTCACCAGCGCCAGCGCCAACACCAGGCGCTCACGCATACTCGCCAGCGGCGAGTTCTGTTCCATGTGGTAGGTCGCGCAGTTCTGCACCGCAAACGCCGATTCGGCTCCCAGAAAGACGATCTGCCAGCTGACGTTGACCCACGCCAGGAGGATCGGCAGCGTGGCGAAGCTGCCGTAGAGCTTGCCCGCCCGTGCGGCCCCGACCTGGAGGGCGGCACACACCCAGAGCCACAACAAAAACAGCAGCGTCGTGATCACCCCGCCCGTCAGGCCGGGCACCAGGCGCACGCGTGTGTTGGGCATGAACATGATCAGGAAGGTGAAGACCAGCGTGGTCATCACGAAAACGGTCACATGCTTCAGCACCCCCGAGCCCAGCACCTCGCGGATGATCTGTGCCCCCGCCGGATCGAGAAAACGCGTGGCCAGATCCATGATGGGCATCGACGTCGCCGCCAGCAACATCAAGGGCAGGATGAAGAGTACGCTCAGGTAGTCCGTGAATTTGCGCCATAGCGCCCGCTCCACCTTCACCCCCCAGACGCGGTTGAAGGATGCTTCCACCTGCCCGAGTACGGCGATGACCATCCACACCAACAGCACCAGTCCCACGCCCCCCAGTGCCCCAAAGCTCACCTTCTGCATGCGCTCAAACCCTTTTTCCACCAAGGCGTTGATACGCTGCGCCAGGACTTCCGCATCGATCTCATCGTCGTCACGGACCGCTGCCGGGGGCGCCAACGCGCTGGGAATGGCCGCATCCACCACGGCGGCTGGCGTACCGTCAACCGGTGCAACGGCCACGGCGACGGCAGGCAGCCCCGGCTGCTCCGCATCCGGGCGAACGTTGGAGACGACCAGGGCCGAAGAATTCTCGAAGCTGCGCGTCCATTCCGCGATTCGCGAACGGATCCAGTCCTGCGCCGCCGTATCGCCGCCCAACCCACGCGCCAGTGCCAGCGACAAGGCCAGTACCGGCACGATCGACATCATCGTGCTGAAGGTGAGGGCGGAGGCATGCAGCGGGCATTCGTCCTCACGGAAGCCGCGCCACATTAACTGCAACACCCGCAGCGCATTCACCCCGAAGCGGCGCCGCAGGGTGAGCGACGATAGCTCCACATCCCAGATCTCGACGGACACAAAGTGCCAGAGCGCCTCCAGGCGGCTACGGGTCAGGCCTCGATGGGGTTTCGCGTTCATGCCGGGCCTGCCGCGTCCGGGCGGCGACAACGAAACAGCAACCAGGCGGAGAGGGTCTTGGCATCTTCGATCTGGCCGCCGGCAACCATGCGCTCGATTTCGTCGGCGGTCAGATAGGCGACGCTCACCACCTCGTCGGGATCGGTGTGCTGGGCCTCCTGGCGGGGATTGAGGCGCGCGTAGAACATGTGCAGGCGCTCGTCCGTATACCCCGGCGCCGGCACGACCACGCCCAGCGGAATCATCGCGCGCGCGGTGTAGCCGCTTTCCTCCCGCAGTTCGCGGTGCGCACAGGCCAGGGGCTCCTCGCCGCGCTGCAGCGTCCCCGCCACCACTTCCAGCGTTTCCGCCTCGATGGCCTTGCGGTACTGCCGGACCAGAACAAAGCGCCCGTCGTCGCACTGGGCCAGAATCACGGCCGCACCGGGGTGACGGCAGACCTCGCGCGTCGCGCGCCGTCCATCGGCGAGTTCCACCTCGACCACTTCCACATGTAGCAGGCGGCCTTGAAAGGCGGTTCGGCTGGTGACGGTTTGTTCCTTCATCGCGCTCTCGTGAGGCTCCACTATGCGGTCAACGCCCCACAGCCGCAATGCAAAACCCGCCCCCCGCCACACCCGAAACTAACGGCGCAACGACAATCCCCTAACAGCCACCGGCGATGCTAATCCTGCCATCGGGAGGAATGCGCCTCCGGCTGGCAGGGAGTGCGAGCGCCATGCCCAGAAAAACAGCATCGACCGGACGCGGTGCCGCCGCGCTCCAGAAGCGCCTGCTCTGGTTCACCGACACGCTGACCGATCTGAACGGGGTGGCCGTCACCCTGCGCGAAGTCGCGCGCTGCGCCCACGAGACCGGACGCCCCCTGAAAGTGGTCACCTCCCTGCCGCCCAGCGCCGCGCCCCAGGACCTCCCACCGACCACCATCAATCTCCCCTGCCTCTACGCGCTGACCCCCGGCTTCTACAACGCACTCACCCTGCGGATCCCCTCGCTGTGGCGCTCCATGGCCATCATCGCGGCCGAGCATCCCGATGAAATTGTAATCTCCACACCCGGCCCGGTCGGGTTGCTGGGCCTGGTGGCCGCCCGCCTGCTGGGAGTGCCCTGCGTCGGCATCTACCACACGGACTTCACCAAACAGGCCGAGCTGATCTTCGGGGAGCGCTGGGTCTGCGCCGTCGTGGAACTCTATACCTGCTGGTTCTTCCGCATGATGCATGAAGTCCGGTTGCCCACCCGCCAGTACATGAGCATCATGGCCGCACGCGGGCTCTCCGCCTCCCGCATGTCGCTCTTCCAGCGCACGATCGACCCGGCCTTCAGCCGGCTCGACCCCGAGGGGGCTCACGCGCTCCGCATGCAGTTGCACATCCCGGACGGCGTCACCTTGCTCTGGGCAGGCCGCATGGGCGCGGAAAAGAACCTGGGGTTCCTTTTCGATGTCTACGAGGCCGTGGCGGCGCACGGCGAACCGGTGAACCTGCTCCTGGCCGGCGACGGACCGGAGCTGGAACCGCTTCGCCAACGCGCGGCCAACAACCCGCGAATCCTGTTTGCCGGACGCGTCGAGCGGCGGGTCCTGCCGCTGTTCTATCAAGTCGCCGATGCCTTCGTCTTTCCCAGCACCACCGACACCTTTGGCATGGTGGTGCTCGAAGCTCAGGCGTGCGGTCTCCCGGCCGTGGTCACCAACGTGGGCGGCCCTCAGGAAATCGTGCGACACGGGGACACGGGCTACGTCGTTCCCGCGGGCGAACACCAGGCATGGGTTCAAACGGTTCTCCATATGGTCGACCGCCGATTGCAGGACCCGGCCGCATTCGAGCGCTGGCGCGATGACATCCGCGCCCACGCCCAAAAGGGTTTCGGCTGGGACATGGTCCTCGACCAAATGATGGGGCCCCGCCCGTCATCGATGCCGGCCGCGGCTGCATGCACCACCCCCGAGCTGCGGGAAGCGTTCCCGGCATGAAGCTCTTTCTCGTCGATGGCATCGGCCCCTTCTTTAACGAGCACACCGCGGGTCGCACCAACTGGTCCAAGATTCCCTTTGGGAACATGGAGCACGATGGCCGCTTCGACCACCGCCGCTTTGCCGCCATCCGCACCGATTTTGCGCGCTTCGCCGGCACCACCGCCGCCATGGGCTTCAACGCCATCACCATGGACGACCTCGCCCATCTCGCCGATCACTACGCCTACCGGCCGCGGCTGCGGAGCCTGATCCAGGACTACCGCGACGCCTATCTCAGCCTCTTCACCATCGCCCGGCGCGAAGGACTCACCCCGTATCTCACCACCGATGTCATGTTCCACCACCCCGACCTCGGACCCGCCCCCACGCACTGGAGCGACGAGGTCATGGTGCACTTGCGCGGCGCCTGCGCCCAGGTGCTCGATACGTTCCCCGAACTCGGCGGCATCATCTTCCGGATCGGCGAATGCGACGCGGGCGACGTGCGCGGCGAATTCCAGAGCCGTCTCGTCATCCGCACCCCCGCGCAGGCGCGCGCCATGCTCGAGGGCCTGCTGCCGGTCTTCGAATCCCGCCAACGCCACCTCATCTTCCGCACGTGGACCGTCGGGGCCCACCCGATCGGCGATCTCATCTGGAACCGCACCACCTTCGATCGGGTCCTGCAGGGACTCGACAGCCCACAGCTGATCGTCTCCCTCAAGCACGGCGAATCCGACTTCTTTCGCTACCTGCCCGTCAGCCGGCACTTCTTCCGCAGCCCCCACCAGAAGATTGTCGAGCTGCAGACGCGCCGCGAATACGAGGGCTTCGGCGAGTACCCCTCCTTCATCGGGTGGGATTACGAGAATGTCCTGCGCCAGCTCGATGGCGCGCGCAACCTCGTCGGCGCCTCCGTGTGGTGCCAGACCGGCGGCTGGTCCTGTTTCGCTAAGCGTACCTTCCTGACCGGTTCCTCGATCTGGAACGAGATCAACACCGATGTCACCATCCGCCTGCTGCGCGACCGCGTATCCACCGAACAGGCCATCATCGCCGTGGCGCGCGAACGCCTCAAGGGCATCGACCCCGACACACTTCTGACCCTGCTGCGCTTGTCCGATGAAGTCATCAAGGAACTGCTCTACATCGACGAGTTCGCCCGCCAGAAATTATTCTTCCGGCGGCTGCGGGTGCCACCCCTGATCGCGGTATTCTGGGATCACATTTTCATCAACCACTCCATGCGCAAACTCCTGCGCTGCTTCGTCGCCGACGGCGAACAGAAGATCACACAGGGCTACGCCGCCCTGCGCAAGATCGACACCATGCTCGAACTGGCCCACAAACTCGGGCTCCCCGAAGAAGGCCTGCGCTTCCAGAAGGATACATTCGAAATCCTCGCCGCCGCCCGCGAGTACTTCTTCGCCCCCTTTACGCCCGAGCTGGCCGCCCGCCTCGCCACGCTGCGGGACCGCTATCACCACCGACACGATCTGCGCTACACCGTGAGCCTCGACTTCTCGCGCTTTCCACTGCCCAGGCGCTACCTGCGCCTGCTGCTCCGCGTGTCGCTGCGCTACCGCCGCCGCTATCGCGTGCTGGACCGCATTCAGATGGTTCGATTGCTCTCCATCAGCGGGCCGCTGCTGCGCCTCACCCAGCGCCGCCTCATGCCCCACTTCGCCGACCGCACCGCCATGGGCTTGGACAGCGTCACGCGCTGACTCAAAAGCGAAACGCCGCCCCCCCGTGAAGGAGGACGGCGTTCCAAGCCCCGCTGGATCCGCACTCAATCGAATCGAAACAGCGTCTGCGGCACGATCAGCGGCGCCGTGGTCGAGGTCGTCGACGTGGTCGAGGTGCTCGACGTGCTGCTGGTGGTCGTGGATGTCGTCGACGTGGTCGTCGTCGTGGTCACACCGCCTTCATACGCGCCCAGATCGTACTCGGGGGTCGTGTCGCCATCATCATCCTGCGGACGGCTGTCGCCCACCAAGTCGTCGGCGGGGGCACCGCTGCTGGTGCCCACATCGAGCGACGCGCTGCCAACCGCGAGTTCGAACTCGTTGTTAGCCGCGTTGGCGAAGGCTGGCGAGCTGTTGATGTTGCCGGTGCCGGCGTGAGCACCGCCACGGGTGTTGGAGTACTCGACCGTGGCGCTGCCGCTCTCGAACAACGGCGACGTTGAGCTCCATAGAATCGAGTTGCGAATCGTCGTGGCGCCACCGTTGGCCGGCGCGTAGGTGCTCACGTCGTCACCGCTGCCGCCAGCACTGTTATTCATGAACGTGCAATTGTAAACGGTCAGCGTGCCGCGGCGATGCCCCAGCGCGCCGCCCGAGAAGCTGGTCATCGTGTTGTTGTGGAACAGCGAGTTCTGAATCATGCTTGTGCCATAGTTCTGGGCCACGGCCGCGCCTCCGAAGTCGGCGCTGGTTGCCTGATTGTTCCGGAACACGCAGTGGTTAATGTTAAACGCGGTCGTATTCGACACGCGGATGGCGGCGCCGTAGGACGCCGTCAGCTTCCCGTATTCCAGAGTGAAGCCATCGACGGTGACATTCGGACTCGTGTTCAGACCGGTCGAGGTCAGCAACGGAGCGGCAGCCATATCGGAGACGTTGTCGCCGGTGCGGTCACCCGTGATGATCGTCGGGTTGGCCGCCCAGTTGCGGGCGGTGCGGGCGCTCTCCGTGCCGGCGAAACCGCCGTAGATGGCATCGCCTATGCCGAGAGTCATGGCCACGTCCGCACCCGAGTGATACGAGCCTTCGGCCACCCAGAACTCGGAACCGTCCGGCGCCGCCGTGATGGCGGCGGCCAAACTGACATAAGCATCGGCCCAGCCCATGCCGTTGTTGTCACCGACCGCGTCCTTGTCCACATAGTAGATCCGCGTGAACGTGGCCGTAATCGTCTTGGCCTTGGACATGGTGACGGTCAGCGGGTTGGCGGTCCCCGTCGCATCGCCGCTCCATCCGGCAAACACATAGCCCACGGTGGGGGTGGCCGTCAGTTCGACCGTGGTGCCACTCAGGTGGAAGGCGTCGGAGGGAGCCGGGTTGGTCGCCACGGTGCCGCCCGTGTTGAAGGTCACCGTCAGCTTGTAATACGTGTCGTAATTCGCCGTGACCGTCGCGTCCACGCCCGGAACCGTGTAAGTCCAGTTCGTGGTGGATTCGGTCTGGGCTTCGGTGTCCGACCACCCCGTGAAGCGGAACTGATTGGTGAGTCCCTCGGCAAAGACATCCTTCGCGCTCAGCGAGTGCGTGGTGGCCGCCACGTAGCAGTAGGTCTGCGGCGTCGTGATGTCCGTGCCCTCGACACTGATCGTGGCACCGGCGGGCGAGGACTGGATCAGGATCGAGCTGCCGGTGCAGGTGAAGACGGCCTGCAGGTTGGTCGAGCACGTGATGGTGGGCGAGTACGGGTTGGCCGCGCTCACCGTGCTGCCACCGGTGGTCTCCACCCAGTGATCGAAGCTCCAACCGGGGGCCGCCGAAGCCGAGAAGGCCGTCGTGGCCCCCGCGTTCACCCAATCGGCCACCGCGGCCGTTCCCGCGCCCGCCACCGGGTTGGTGGTGACGCTTGTCTGGTACTGGGTGCCAAACACCGCCCGCCAGTTCGTGACGGCGGTCGTGGCCGTGTAGCTGTACGGATTCGCGGCGAACCCATACGCGGCGATGGCGTTGGTCCAGTATTGGAACCCATAGCGCGTGGTGCCGAAGGTTTGCGGCGTCGCGAGTTCCAGCGCCACGGTGCCGACTTCCGTCGTGTAGACGGCCGTATTGATCACCGGCATCACTTGGGCGACCCCGCCGACTGTGATGGTCTGGCTGGCGTTGGGCGAGGCCGTCATATGGATCGTGGTGAA
>CAZWQJ010000103.1:0-14468 GCA_964635825.1 uncultured Victivallales bacterium
GGCGTTCTGCGTCGAGTGGTTCGAGAACCGCGACCGGGTCGAACGGCTGATCGCGGTGGTGCGCGCGGATCTGCTCCGGCAGGTGCAACTGTTCGCCGCCAGCCCGGCCCGCTATTGCGTGGTGGACGGCAACACGCAGTTCGACATCCTCGGGCTCGAGCGGTACGAGCGCTACAGCCTGCCGTGGATCGCGGAAGCCTGCGACATCCTGCACGCGGCTGGCAAGCTCGCCGGCGCGCATCTCGACGGCAACAACGGGGTGGCAGCCCATCTCGTCGCGCGCACCACGCTCGATTTTATCGAGTCGTTCACGCCGGCACCGGGCTCGGACCTGACCTTGGCGGCCGCCCGGCAGGCGTGGCCGGGCAAGGCGCTCGTGGTCAATTTCCCCTCGGCGGTGCATCACGGCGGCGCGACGGCGGTGCGCGACCAGGCCCGCGCGCTGTTGCGCGAGGCGGGCGACGGCCGCGGTGTGCTGATGGGCGTGCTCGAAGACGTGCCCACGGCGGAGCACTTGGCGGTGCTCGCCGAGGAAACCAGGAACTGGAAACCGGAGAACCACGGTGCCGAACCTGTGGTTCTGCGCCGACGAGCCTTGTGTGCGATGCGCCGGCGCGGCGAAGGGCTACTGAATTGAGTTTGTCAACATGGCGGAGGGCAGTAGATTCTCGATTGTTGTCGACCGCTTTCGGCAGCGATCGATTGCGGTCGAGAAGAAGGAGGTTATAACCATGTCGCTCTTCCGTAAGTCCGCCGGCTACCGCTACCTCGACGCGTTCATTTTGGTCAACGTCGTCGAGCTGGCCACGCGCCACTTTTGTGTGGCCTTTCTGAACGCGCGCAACGACCCGGGCGGACGGACCTTCGCCCAGATGACGCACGCGGCGCGCTCGGGCAGCCGGAACTTCGCGGAGGGTTCGGAGCGCCTCATGACCTCCTACGCGAGCGCCATGGAACTGCTGGACGTGGCGCGGGCCAGCCTTTGCGAACTGCGCGACGACTACAACGCCTGGCTCATGATGGACGGCCAGGCGCCGTGGCCCATGGACAGCACGGAGGCTCAGCGCATCTACGGCCTGCGCCTGGACGCGCCCGACTACGGAAACGACATCAACCGCGGCGTATGCCTGCACATCCTGGCGCAATACCGGAAGTTCGAGCCGGAATTGAGCTCGGAGGACTCCATGGTGCGGGCCAACACCCTGCTGATCCTGATCTCTCGCACGCTCAACATGATGGACAAGTACATCAAGAGCATTGGGGATGAGTTTGCCGCGAACGGCGGCTTCCGCGAACGCCTCACCACGGTGCGCAGCGAAGCACGTGCTGAGAAGGCCGGTGCGCCTGAGGACGCGCCCGCGTGCCCCGAGTGCGGCGCGCCGATGCGCCAGCGCAAGACGCGCAAGGACAACCGCCCCTTCTGGGGCTGCACCCAGTACCCCGCCTGCCGCGGGGTGGTGGAATATGGAAAGGAAACGGCTGCAGTCGATAGCAATCGGCAGCAATCGACTGCTGCCGAAAAGGCGAAATCATGACCACGCTCCCCCCCGAATCCCGCACCTTCACCGACGCGCGCACTGGCGCGCGGGTGCGGCAGGTAACCAACCACCCGAGCCTTCACCACCACCCGTTCTACTACCTGCCGTCCATGGACGACGCCATGACGCGGCTCTTCTTTGTCTCGCACCGCACCGGGCGGCCGGAGATCTGGTGCGAGATCCGCAGCACCGGTGAATTGCAGCAACTCACCAATCAGCCGGACCTGGGTGAGTGGTCGGTGCATCCGTCGCATGACGGGCGGTTTGTGTACTACACGGCGGGGCAGGCCCATTCGGCAAGCTCAGGGCAGGGGGCTTGGCGCGTGGCGACGGCGACCGGCGAGGCCGAATGCCTGCTGGACTTCGGCGGCATGGCCGGCCGTGAAGCCGGCATGGTCGGGGCCGCGATGGGCACCACCACGGTCAGCCACGACGACCGGTACTGGGCGGTGCCGGCGAAGATCGGGGCGAAGTTCCAATTCATCGTCATTGACACCGCCAGCGGCGCGCACGCGACGATTCTCGAGGCCGACAGCGTCGGCCACCCGGAGTTTCATCCGTCGGACAACAGGCAACTCCGGTACGCCGGGAAATATCACAGCCGGATCTGGGTCATCCAGCGCGACGGATCCGGCAACCGGCTCGTGTATAACCGGCAGGGCACGGAATGGATCGTGCACGAGACGTGGAACCCGGCGCGCCCCCGCGAGATCATCACCGTGAACTGGCCCCGCGGCTGCATCGGGATCGACATCGACACGGGCGCAATGCGCAACGTTTGTTCGTTCAACGCGTGGCACCCCTCGATCAACCGGCAGGGCACGTTGATGTGCGCCGACACGGTCTACCCGGACATCGGCCTCCAGCTCTTCGATCCAGTGGACGGCGTCGGCCAGCCGACGCCGCTATGCTTCCCTGAGGCGACCTCCGAAGGGAAGCATTGGAACACGGATCATTGCCCGTACGACGACGAGGACTACAAGCAGGGCAAGTGGAAGGTCTACGCCCCGCAGCACACGCACCCGCATCCGGCCTTCTCGCCGGACGGACGGTTCGTGGTCTTCACCTCCGACCGCACGGGGCACAGCCAGGTTTACGAGGTCGCCATAGACAGGATAATACCCTGATGTCGATACGATAAGATAGTATAGTATGCTGGCCATTATTTAGGCGATATCATTTGAATTGATCTTCAGCGGTGCCTCCACCATAGTCCGCAGATGAGCTGCGGTGCGGCCATGAAAGCGATAGGCGTGCGGGGGGTGTCGCGATGACCGAAGTTATGGGTGCCGTGCGTCGCTATCCGTTGCGCGCGATCATCGCGCGTTTCGGACCGCTTTTGCGACCGCATCGCTGGCGCTGCATCCTGGCGGTGACGCTGGTGGGGATCGTGGGTCTGGCCGTGGCCTTGCAGCCGCTGTTCGCCAAGTACATCTTCGACGCGGCGATCCCCCAGCGCCGCCTGAGCCTGGCCCTGGCCGCGGCCGGCGTCTTCGTCACGGTCATGTTCGTAAGCATGGCGCTGTGGTACTGGGCCATGCGCATCATTTACGATGTGCACCAGTTGATCAACTTCCAGTTGCGCGCGAGCAGCTTCGCGCATCTGCAGCGCCTGTGTCTGCGTTTTCACAGCCAGTATTCCACCGGCTTCCTCTATGAGCGCGTCTTCGGGAACTCGATTGTCACGCTGGGGTACTTCATCCAGGCCGTGGTCAGCCAGCTCGCCACCAATGCCGTCGGGCTGCTCTTCAGCCTGGGCTTCTGCCTGTATCTGAGTCCGACCCTGACGCTGGTGATCCTGGCGGGCGGCATCGCCTACGTCATGGTGGCGAAGCGGCTCTCCGGTCCCATCTACACCAAGACGCGCGATGCGAATGAGGCGAGCATGCACGTGGTCAACACGCTCATGGACAAGCTGCGGGGCATTCGGACCACGCAGGCCATGGCCGCCGAGCAGCGCATGGACAGCGAATTGCAGCGTCAGTTGGGGCCGGCCCAACGCAAGTGGATGGTTGCCATGCTGGAAACCATGAAGCTCGGGTTCGTCACCGAGGGACTCGGGTACGTGATCACGGCCGCGGTGCTCGTGGTGGGCGCGGCGCTGGTTCTGCATGACACGGCCGGCTTTCCCCTGGGGACGCTGGTGGCCTTCATGGGGTACCAGGGTATGTTCATCGGCATGATTTCCGCCATGACCGGCATGTACGGGCAGTTCATGAGCGCGCGCTCCGCGTTCGATCAGCTGTACTCGATCCTCGACACGACCAGCACGTTGCCCGAGCGCGCGGGGGCGGTCATGCCGGCCAATGTGCAACCGCGTCTCGAGTTTCGGGACGTGAGCTTTGCCTACGAGACCGAACCTGTCCTGCGCAACGTCAACTTCGAGGTGCCGGCGGGGCGCATGGTGGCGCTCGTCGGCCGCAGCGGTTGCGGCAAGAGCACCCTGGCCAACCTGGCCCTGCGGTTCTACGATCCCTCCGCCGGCGCCATCCTGCTGGACGGACACGACATCCGCGAGCTGCCCCTGCGGGAATACCGGGCCTTGTTCGGCGTGGTGCTCCAGGACCCCTTCTTATTCGACACGACCATCGAGGAGAACCTGCGAGTCGCATTCCCCGACGTCGACACGGCGACCATGATTGACGCGCTGGCCCGGGCCGGCGCCTGGGAGTTCGTCGAAAAGCTGGAGGGCGGTCTGCAGTACCGCGTCGGCGAGGGCGGCACGCGCCTGTCCGGCGGGCAGCGGCAGCGCCTGGCGTTGGCGCGCGGCCTGCTCACGCGCAGCCGGTTCATCATCCTCGACGAAGCCACCTCGGCGCTGGACGTCGAAACCGAGATGCATGTCCAGCAGGGCATCGAGGCGTTGCGCCGGGAGCGCTCCGTCATCGTGATCGCGCACCGCCTCAGCACGATTCGCCGCGCCGATCAGGTCGTGGTGCTCGACCATGGGCGCGTCATGGAGCAGGGAACCTATGGCGATCTCCTGGGGGCCGGCGGCCATTTCGCCCGCCTGCACGCGATCGCCACGTCGACCAGCACCCAGCGACTGAAACTTGAAGAGGCCGGATTTGCGTGAGCAAGCAAAAAGGGGAACGGAATGAAGTACGGAACGCGTAACCAGGAACTGTTCGCGGATCGCAAACTTGGTCTGTTCATTCACTGGGGCTTGTATGCGATCGACGGGCGCGGGGAATGGGCGCTGCATAGCCTGAAGCTTGACCCCGCGACCTACGAATCCTTGCGGCACCAGTTCCGCGGTGAACGATTCGATGCAGACGCCATCGCCCGGCTGGCCGTCGAGTGCGGCATGACCTATGTGTCGATGACGGCCAAGCATCACGACGGTTTCTGCCTCTTCGACAGCGCCCTGACCGATTACACCACGGTGAAGAGCGCCGCGGGCCGCGATTTCATGGGCGAGCTCGCGGAAGCCTGCCGCCGGCACGGGCTCGGGTTCCACCCGTACTACTCCCTGTGGGATTGGCACCATCCCGACTTTTCCCCCTACGACCGCGAGCCGCAGCGGCCCTACCTCGACCGGCGCTGGCGACGCTACCTCGACTACTACCAGGGCCAAGTGCGCGAGCTGTGCACAAACTACGGCCCGATCACCGGCATGTGGTTCGACGCCGGCGCCGGGGATTTCCTCAACTACGATTTCGACCGCACGGTCGCGATCATCCGCGGGGCGCAGCCCGACGCGGCGATCATGTGGCACGACCATTGGGTGGGCGAGAAACCCGGCACACCGAACGCGACCGGCCGCCCGACGGTGGCGGGTCACCCCCAGTTGAACACACAGGCTCCGGGGGCCTTCGAATTCTGCGAGACCGTCAACGACCACTGGGCCTACGTGCCGGGCGACCGCCGCTTCAAGTCGCCGGTGTATTTGCAGCAGTACTTCCTGGAAACGGTGGGGCATGGCGGCAATTTCCTGCTGAACGTGGGCCCGCAGCCGGATGGTTCCATCGATGAAGGTTCTGCGCGCGCCCTGCGCGGCCTGGGCCAGTTCGTGACCCACCACCGCCGCGCCTTGTTTGGCGCGCGGGCGGAGGGGCATCCGCGCGTGAACCCCTTCGGCGTGACCATGAAGAAGGACGATCACGCGTACTTCTTCCTCACCGAGCAGACCCGGCTGCTGGACGAACTTGCCGTCGGCGGCGATCCGCTGGCTGCCTCCGCGGGCGAAGTTCCGGTGACATTTACGGGCGTGAAGTCGCCGGTCGAGGCCGTTCAGACATTCGACGGCATGGCCCTGGCCTTCGAGCAGGCGGGCGTCAATCTGCGGGTGACGCTCCCGCGGCAGGCGCTCGCCTGGCCGTGTACGGTGCTGGACGTGAAGACGCGCGGCGCGGCGGAGGTGGACGGCATTGTGCGGCCGGAACAGGACGGGAGCTATCGGCTGACACCGGAATGGGCGGCGATCTACACGCCCAAGCCGGGTGCGCCCGGGTACAGGCCCGCGTCGAAGGGGGGCGGGGCGATCGCCAATTGGACCCAGGCGGAGGCGATCGCCGAATGGCTGATCACGGTGCCGGGGGCCGGTCGTTTCGACGTGGCCATTGAACAAGCCTGTTCGCCCGATTTCGCCGGCAGCATGTATGTGGTCGAAATCAAACGCCCGTGCGAGAACGTCGACCGGTGCGGCACGCTGCACCTGAACGGCCTGCCGGCGGATGCGCGCGCCGCCCAGGCCAATAAGGGGATCGCCCGCGTGCCCGGCGTGGTGCAGGGCACTGCGTCCTGGAGCGATTTCCGCCGGGTGGCGCTGGGAACCGTTGAACTGCCCGAGGGGCTCGTTTCCGTCGCCGTGCGCCCGCGGACGCTTGCCGCCGGACGGTTGATGGATTTGCGAGGGATGGAACTCACGAAGGAGGACCATCCATAGCCGCGGGGATCGGGCGAGCAGGTTGGCGGCTCGCGTGGACGCTCGCCCTCCAGGTGCCCGGCCAATTCGGGGCCAATGGAGGGCGAGCGTCCCGCGAGCCGTGATTAACAGGAAGGTGCAGGTTTTCTATGGAATTCTATCTTGCAGTATCCGGACGGGACGACAACCCAGGCACTCGGGCAAAGCCTTTTGCCTCCCTTGAGCGAGCTCGCGACGCGATTCGTGCGGCACGGCGCGAGGCGGGCGCAGACTGGCGCGGCGCCACGGTGTGGCTGGCGGGCGGGTGCTATGAACGGCGCCAGGCGTTCGAGCTGACCGCCGAGGACAGCGGCACGGCCGAGGCGCCGGTGGTCTACCGCGCGCTGCCGGGGGAGACCGTGCGGCTGATTGGCGGCGTGCGCGTGCCCACGTTCACGAAGACGACCGATCCGGCCGTTCTCGAGCGCATTCACGATTATGCCCGGGAGTTCATCCATGAGGCCGACCTGAGTGGCCTGGGGATTACGGACTACGGTACGCTGAGTTCCCGTGGGTTCGCGCGAAACCAGGTCAGTGCCCACATGGAGCTGTTCTTCAATCGTCAACCCATGACCCTGGCCCGCTGGCCCAACGAAGGCGAGTTCGCGCACATCGCCGCTGTTCCCGATGCCCGGACGAATCCGCATGGCGTCGCGATTTCCCCGCTCGAAGACGGCTTCGTCTACAGCGGCGACCAGCCGCGCCGCTGGCGCGATCTCGCGAATGTGTGGATTCACGGCTACTGGGCCTTTGACTGGGCGAATTCCTACGAACGCATGGAATCCATAGATCTGGAGCGTCGGTTGATCAAGACCGCGCCGCCACGCGGGCACTACGGATTCCAGAAAGGCCAGCGCCTCTACTTCCTCAACCTGCTAGAAGAACTCGATATGCCCGACGAGTACTTCGTGGACGCGGAACGGCAGAAGCTCTACTTCCGCCCGCCGTCGCCGCCGGCGGACGGCGAAGCGATCCTGTCGTTGCTGGCCGCACCCATGATACGCATGACCGATGTGGCGCATGTCCGGTTTGAAGGGTTGACCGTCGAAGCTGGCCGCGCCCATGCCGTGGATGTCCAGGGCGGCGAAGGCTGCGTGGTGGATGGCTGCGTGATCCGCAACATGGGGACGTGGGGCGTGAAATGCGAAGGCGGACGCAACCACTTGGTCCGCGCCTGCGAGATCCGCCATACGGGCGACGGCGGCGTCAGTATCAACGGCGGGGACCGCAAGACGCTCGAAGCGGGCGGGCACGCGGTCGAGAATTGTCATCTCCACGAGATCGGCCGCTGGTCGAAGTGTTACGTGCCGACCATCCTTATGAGCGGCGTAGGCTGTCGCGCCTCGCACAACCTGATCCACGAGCACCCGCATTGCGCAATCCTGTTCGGCGGCAACGAACATGTCATCGAGTACAACCACATCCATCACGTCTGCCTCGAAACCGGCGACGTCGGCGCGATCTACACGGGCCGCGACTGGACCTACCAGGGCAATGTCATCCGCTTCAATTTCATCGAACGCACCGGCGGCGTCGGCATGGGTTCGAACGGCGTTTATCTCGACGACAACGTGTCCGGCATCCACGTCCACGACAACGTCTTTTACCGCGTGCCGCGGGCCATGTACATCGGGGGTGGGCGTGACAACACGGCCGAGCGCAATCTCTTCGTGGATTGCGACCCCGCGGTGTGGGTGGACGGGCGCGGACGGCTGGTCGACAACCCCGACTGGCGGAGCATGGTGTACGACTTCATGCGCAAGCGTCTGGAGGATATGAACCACCGCCAGCCGCCCTACAGCACGCGCTACCCGCAGCTCCAGACGATCGACGCCTACCTGGCGGGTGACAAGGGCGTGCCGCCGGACAACGACCATGTCCGGTGCAACGTCATGGTCGGCGGCTCCCCGTGGTGGATCTACTGGGGCGCCACGCCGGAGATGATCGACATGGCGGACAACCTGGTTCTGGACGACCCCGGCTTCGTCAGCCCGCGCGATCCGCGCGGCAGCGGCTTTGCCCTGCTCCCGGACGCCGCGGCCATGCGAAATGGACTGCGTCCGCGGCCGCTGGAGGGGATTGGGTTGCAGCCGTAGGGCGGCAATCTTCCGGATGCTGTGTAGACGCGACGCCCTCGTCGCGTCAGCACGCGGACACACGCGGCGGGGGCGCCGCGTCTACGGCAGGAACCGTCATGGAAAACTCAACGGGCCGATGCGAGCGCGTACGCCTCACGCATCCAGGATCGTTTCCGCGTCACTGCCTCGCAACTCGTGTTCGAATACCGCCGGCAGTTCGACGGCCTCAGGGGGCTTGCCTGTCTGGCGCCAGGTATCGATCAGGCGGACACCGGCATCCAAGATGTCGCGCGCATCAAAGCCGAGTCGCGTGACGCCGCCGCTGGCGGACAATGGCGTGCTCGGGAAGTTGGCGTGGACCACCACATCCAGGTCGTTGCCGGGCCGCACCCCGGCATCTTGCAGGCCGAGCAGCGCATGGCTCACCATGTTATCGTCCGCCACGATCAATCCGTCGGGGCGGTCGGCGGCTGCGCCCCCCCCGAACAGCAGATGCGTCACGGAGCGCGCACAGACCGGCGCCCCCACGCCCACGAGCTGCCGCCACATGGGGCGAATCTCCACCCCGCAGCGGGCGGCCTCGTGGTCGATATGTTCCTGCTCCATTCGAGAGAAGATCCCGGGGGACATCACGATGGCCAGATGGCGTCGCCCCCGTTGCGCCAGGAATTCGATCGCGCGCGAGAAAAATGAGTCGTACGAAACGACCACGGCCGACTGCGCGTCGGGCAGGACATGTCCAGGCACAAGCACCACAAACGGGGTGTCAAACTTCTGCCGCCACTGCACCAAATCCTGGTGGGGCACGGTGGTGCTGTGGATGACACCCGCCAAGCGCATGTTCTGCATGTCGTCACGCAGACGTTCCAAATCGCCGGCCACAGCCGTCTCCAAGGGACAGCAGTACACGCGAATTCGCCGCGGCTGATGCCCCCGCCAAAGTGCGGCGCTGGACGCCAGGGAATCATAGTAGTAAAGCCAGCCGGGGTTACCTTGCCGCGCCGGGAACACCAGCGCCACATCCGTCAAGTGCGGCGGCTGATCCGCCACGAAAGTCCCTGCCGGCCCGCGGACCTCCAGCAACCCGTCCGCCACGAGAAGGTCAATCGCCCGCTGAACGGTCGTCGCACTCGCTTCGTACTTGCGGATCAATTCGTTGCGCAGGGGAACGCGCATGCCTGGATTCCAATCGCCGCGCAAACACTGACGGCGCAGATCGTCCGCAATCTTCTTGCTCGCAACGGCACGCCTTCCGCCCCGGCGTACGGCCACCGCTTCAGTATTCTTAGGCATAGATCACGATAATTAGATAGAATCGTATCGTATGCAATAGTTTATTTTACTTGGTCGTGTGGGCTCCAATCCGGGCAACAGGTTGACCACGCGGCAAACAGTGGAGGGCGAGCCTGTGGCGAGCCACGTTGTTCAGCAGGCTGCTGGCCTGCCCTCTTTTTCGAGAGAAAAATAGATAGTATATTATCACATAGGCGAAGTAATGGATATATCCATGTTGACATTCCGGCGTTGCCGGAGCAATGTTTCGGCATGTTCGGGAGTCTGCGTTTGAAGCGGAAGGGAGCGTGCGTGTGAGACTACTACTTGCTCTTGCCTGTTGTATCGCGCTGTCGGTGCCATGCGCATGGTCGGCGGAGCCGGTCCTGGTCGTCAAGATCGTCGACTTCGACGGAAAGGCCACTTTTGCGCTCAAGACGCGTGCGGAGTTGACCGCACTGACGGCAGAAATCAGAGAAGAAGCCAACGTGGTTCCGAAGGCGTTGGCTGACGCCCGGAAAGAGTGGGAGGCGGATCCGACCCGCTCCGGGATGCGCTTCCCAACCGACGCGATCGGGGTACGCCAGGCGGTTCCGGTGGGTACAGCGTTCACGGACCCGCAAGAGGCTGAGAACAAGCGAATCGAGTTGGAAAGCCGCGAGTTCGACCAGTATTGGAAGCGGGAGTCGCGCAAGAACGCGGCCGCTTCCGAGCAGAAGCAGGCGAAGGAGGAAGAGGCGAGGGCACTTTTCGCGGCGCATCTGACGAAACTCAAGCAAGCGCCACCGCCCGTCGCGGCCCCACAGGCGCAGGCCGCCGCCGCGACTACCACCGCCGCCGCAACGTCTTCCGCCCCGGCGGGCCGGTTGTCGATTGCGCTCTTGACGCTTGAACCCAAAGCCGCCGAGTACGGCACGTTGAAGAATCCAGAGTCCGATCAGACCGACGTTGGGCCTGGCAGGATCGACACGACGCCGGCCCGCAACAACAACAACGCGACGTGGTTCTGGCCCAATGCCCTGAAGATCGTCAAGGAACTCCCGCCGGACAACTATGAGTTCCCGCAGGGTCAGGAGTACCAAAGTCCCATGACCGACAAATTCGCCAGTTCGGGGTTTTTCCTTACCGGTGTTGGTCTGTGGGGGCGGACGCGCAACGGGTATCACTGGATTGAATACGACATTCCGCAGGGCGCCACCCGCTTCACTGCCGACGTGCGGGTCACCGATGACGTGGTCGGGTGGATGCGAGGGCGCAAGGATGAGATGAATCAGCAGTTCACGTTCAATGTGCTCGTGGACGGCAAGGAGTTGGCGCGCCAGGGCGCCACACGATTGAAGCAGCGCCAAGGTTCCGGGGAAAGACTCAATTTCGTGGATGTCGCCCTCCCGCCCGGCGCGCAGGTCATCCGCTTCAATCTCGAAGTCACCCCCTGGGGCGACGGCAACAAGAACATCGAGTTGGTCATCACCGATGGTCTGTTTCGATAGTGAGGGACGCAGGCGGGGTGCAGGTGTCAGGGGTCATTGCGGCTCCTGGCGCAAAGCCGCCCGAAGGAGCGAAGGAAGATACAAGGTTTCAGCTTTCGGGTGTCAGGTCGGAGTGTCCTCCTGAAACCTGAAACCCGGCCCCCCCCAACGAAAAGGCATCCGCGCATGTTTACAAAGTCGCATCGCTCTCGTGGCACATTGTGCCTCGCCGCGTTTCTCCTCACCGCCGTTTGCGCGAGCCGCGCCGATGTCAAGAAGGTCACTTGGGAGGCGGGCAGTCCGCCGCGCTGGCAGGAAACCGTCATCACCTCCACCAATCGCGTGGTGGCGACGGTGGCGGTGCCGCCGGGCCATGACTTCATCACGGCGGTGGTGGACGACGAACAGGGCAAGCGCGTGCGCAACCTGCTCGCACAGGTTGCCGTCAGCTCGCTTGGGGGGTCCACCGGGGAGCTGGTGCGGACCGTCAGCGTGGTCTGGGACGGCCTGAACGATAACGGCGATGTTGTTCCCACGGGAACGTACACCGTGCGTGGCGTGACCATTCCGCGTCCCCGCATCCTGTTCGACTACGCGTTCTATAATCCGAATACGCTGCCGTGGCAGGGCTATTCGCACAGCAGTTGGGGCGCGGATCACACGGGCCCCACCAGTGTGGCCTGCGCGCCTTCGAACGCGCCGGGGCGCACCGCCGTGGCCATCGCCGGTCCCATTGCCGAAACCCCCCATGCCGTTTTTGGGCTGGACGCCTCGCACGCGAAGATCTGGGGCTACAAGCGTGAGGGTGGCATCAACGGCATCAACGGCGTCGCCTATGCGCCCGATGGGCTCTGGATGGGGTTCCGGGACACGATCGTCAAGATCGACCCCGATTCGCAGCGCGACATCGGCTGGAAGCGTCCGGCAGGCAAAGCCGCTTCGGTGGCGATGCCGGGGGCGGTGCGCGAAATCACGGTGGGGCCGGAGTACGGCGCCGCGCTGGTGAACACGGCGCACGACAAACACCGCGGGAAGCCGGACACCGCGGACAAACTCGTGTTCCTCAACAAGGAAAGCGGCACGTTGCGGCAGCGCCCGACGTTCCCGGCCGAAGTCGCCTTGCCGTGGCCAGCCTACGACCTGGTCTACATGAATGACGGCCGGCTGCTGGTCAGCGGCGATGCCGGCGTGTTCGGCGTCACCACCAACGGCGACTTTTCGCCGCTGACGCTGCCGGAGTGCGCGAGGCCGCGGCAACTGGCCGCCGATCCGTCCGGGAATCTGTATGTGTTCGACGCCGGCTCGGACTGGCAGGTCAAGGTGTATGGTCCTGATCTGGTTCTGTTGCGCACCATCGGCCGCCGCGGGGGGCAGAAGGTGCATCCGTATGTCATGTTCGCCGAGGTCGCGGCGGATTCACCGCAGGGGCTGGCCCTGGATTACGATGCGTTCCGCGTCGTGGGCGGCATGGATGTCGACCGCCACGGGAACCTCTGGGTCACCGAACCCCACCATCCGCGCATGATCAGCATATGGGATGCGCAAGGCGCGCGCGTGGAGACGCTGGTCGGCAACACCGAATACGGCGCCGCCGGCACGTCCCTGCATGAACAGGATCCCGCGCTCGCCTACGGGTACGGCATGATCTTCCCCATTGCGCCGGATCGGATCGTGCCGCACAACCCCGCGCGCTTCGTCGCGTCGGTCGTGACCAACGAACCCGCGGCACAACGGCTTCCCCGCCTTCCGCAGGGGCATTACTTCAAATCCGGACGGTTGTTCCGCAGCAAGGCATCCGGCCAGTGGCGCGAGTACTTTGTGCACAACGATTTTGCGTACCCGGTGCTGTACGTCAAGCGCAACGGCGACTACCGCCCCTGCGCAGCGGCGGTCAAGGTGGTCGGACGGGACACGGCCCCCCAGTTCGCGAAGCCGGATCTCCCCCCGTTGGGGCTCGACTGGTTCGGCGTGTGGTCCGATCACAACGGTGACGAACTGGTGCAGCCGGAGGAAGTCGTTCCGCTGCCGGATGCGGGCGGGCGCATCGAGGATTTCTACGGCATGGGCTACGTGTTCAATTCGCACCTGACCTGGTACCTGGGCGGTCATGCCGTGGCGCCATCCAGCTTCCAGGACGACGGCACCCCGCTGTACGATGCCGCGGGCATGCGGCGGCTCAGGGGCGACAACCTTGTCCTGCGCACCGGCAACTATCTGGTCGGCGATTCATCGAGCTGGTTCGTCGCGGGGCACTACCGGTTCGCCGACACGAACGGCAACGTATTCGCGACCTATCCCCTGAACGCCATGGGTGTCCATTCCTCCCAGCGTGCGCCCGCTCCCGGTCCCGGGGAAACCCGCGGCGAACTTTGCTATGCGGGCGTCGCCACGGTGGCCGGCGAATTGGGGCCGATCGTCGCCTCCCAGGGCAACTACGGCCAGATGTTTGTTTTCACGGGCGACGGCTTGTACGTGTGCGGCCTGTTCAAGGATCCGCGCCACGGCCCGAAGCCCTGGCCGCCGGAAGCGAAGAAGGGCACCGATTTCACGGACTGCTCCATGGGGCAGGAGCCGTTCGACGGGTGCATGGTCGTTCAGGACGACGGCAAGATGCGCGTCGTCTTCGGTCGCACGGCCGCGAACGTGTGCGTTGTCGAAGGCCTGGAGCAGGCCCGGCGCTTCGGCCCCGTTCCCGTCTTCTTCACGCCCGGCGACCAGGCCGCCGGCCGTCAGCAGGATGCGGAAGCGACGGCCCCCCTTGCGATCCCGCGCCTGCCGGCCGAAGGCGCCGGGGCGATCACCGTGGACGGCGTCCTCGATGACTGGAGCCAGGTGCCCGTCCGCACGATCCAGGCCGGCGACGCGGAACTGGCGCGCGTCCAGGTGGCGCATACGGGAACGAACTTACTGCTGGCCGTTTCCGTCCGTGACGCAACCCCGCTGGTGAACGGGTTTGCCGACTGGCGCTCGGCGTTCCGGACCGGCGATGGCATTGACGTGTACCTGGGGCCGGCGGGCGCACGGCCCGATACCCCCATCGCGGGCGATGTGCGCGTGCTGCTGGTTCCCGTGGAAGGCGAGGCGGCCGTTGTTCGCTATCGTCCTGTGGTTCCCGGAACCGCGCCGGACAAGCGCGTGCCCTTCACGTCGCCCATCGGGACCACATACGTGGACGAGGTCAGGATGTCGAAGACGTACGATGTGG
>CAZWQJ010000104.1:0-14404 GCA_964635825.1 uncultured Victivallales bacterium
CCCTGGCCAACCGCCTGGGCCATGTGCGGGAAATCAACCTGATGCCGTATCACCCTTTGGGCGATTCGAAACGCGACCGACTGGGCAAGGCAGGCCGTCTGCCGGACATTGGATTCCCCGACGAGACCGAGGTCGGCCGCTGGCTGGAAATCGTGACCGCCCACACCCGCGTGCCGGTCAAGCGCGGGTAGCAGCCCGTTGAAAAACTCGCAGCCGCCGCTGCTAAGCGGTGGCAGGACCCGGGAATGGCCGAAAAATCGAAAACCCACGCCTTATCAGGCGCGGCTACGAGTGAGACCCGTCGTTCTTCAATAGGCTGCTAGACCCACGTCAGGCCGAGATCAGCGCGCGGCCGATGATTTCGTCCTGAACGTCGCGGTTGAGCGCCACGAAGTGGGCGGAGAGCCCGGCGATGCGCACGATCAGGCCGGCATGCGCTTCCGGATGGACCTGGGCCTCGCGCAGCGTCGCCGGCGACACGCAATTGAGCTGCAGGGTCGGCCCGCCCATCCGGGCGAACGAGCGGATCAGGCTGGCGAGTCCGGCCGTGGTCCACTGGCCGACCGGCAGTTGCAGGTCGAGCACCGCGTTCCCCGCAAAATCCCGGAAATCAATATGGGTGAGCGAACGCAGGATGTCCGTCGCGTGGCTCGGGGGACGCACCCGGCCGGGCGCCACGCCCTGGCTCAAGGCCTCGCCTTCGCGTCGCCCATCGGGGGTGGCGCGCACCTGTTTACCCATGCTGTAGAACATGTGGTAGACGAAAAGGCTCGGCTGGAACCGGTCACCGCGTTCGTTTTCCACGACGCGCACGGCGGCGGCGAGATCGGCGGCCAGGCGGCCGGCCAGGGCGTTGGTTTCGGGGTCATCGAATCCGTACTTGGGCAGCGCAATGACCCGCGCGCGCAGGGCCTCGTGGCCGGCCCAGTTGACGGCCAGGGCGCCGACCAGTGCGTCCAGCGTCAGCCAGCCCTCGTCGAACACGGCGCGCTTGATGACCAGCAGCGAATCGACGACGGTGGCGAAGCCCAGCAGCGCGATGCCGGAGGGATTGTAGAGGGCGCCGCCGGCCGTATAGTCCTGTGCACGGGCCACACACCCCGCGATGCTGCTCGAGAAGAGCGGACAGGGCTGAATGTCCGGGGTCTGGCGCCCCAGTTCGCGCACCCAGTCCGCGCCGAGTTGGATCAGGCGGGCGATATGCCCGAACACCTGCTGATAGTAGGCCTCGAAACCGGCCCCGGCGGTCACCGGCGCCGGCAGCCAGCGCTCCGCTTCCGGTACGGTCTGGTCGCCCGGCTGGTGCGCCATGGGACGCAGACACAGCTCAAAGGCGCGGGCAAGATTGAAATAATAGTAGGCGCCGGCGCTATGCTCCACGCCCTCGACAATCGTTTCCTGGCAGCCGCCATTCACGTAGAGCCGCGCCTCCCGCAGGCTCTTGCCGGAGCGCATGCAGGCGGGGATCAGGATATCGTCGTTGAGCAGGGCGAAGTTGTTGTGGCCGGCGAGGGCCGACTCGGCGATCAGGTCCAGAAATCCCTGGGGCGCCTCGCCGCTGATGCGGCAATTGGGTTTCGGATTCAACAGCCGGTGCTCGCGATGGACGTCCAGGATCAGGCGCGTGAGCTCGTTGAAGACGGGCTGACCGTCGGCGTCGCAGCCGCCAAGTTCCATGCACGTGCTGGTTTCCGGCCAGGCGCTGTCCCGCACATGAAACTTCACGTCCGTCGGCAGCATCCAGCGGGCGAGCAGGTCGCGAGCCCCCGCTTCGGTGAGGCGGCCCGCGGCCAGGTCGGCGCGGTAGAGGCCGATGAGCAGGCGGTCCATGTGGCCGACGACGGAGATGCCGATGCCTTCCAGCGAAGCGACCGCTTCGCGCAGGAACCAGAGCATGGCCAGCCCCTCGTAGAACGTCCGGGGCGGCCGGGCCGGCACCCGGGTGGCCGCGTCCGCGACCAGGGCGAGGAACGTGCGGGCTTGCGGATCCGTTTCTTCGGCGAGCCGGGCGCGGGCGGCAGCGGCAAAGCGGTCCGCGATCCGCAGCAGGGCGCGATTGCTGCGCTCCGCGGCTTCCAGGAAAACCTGTTGATCCGCCGTGCAATCCTGACGGCGGCGCTCGGCGATTTCCGCCAGGATGCCTTCGATGCCCACGGCAAGCAGTTGCGTGTAGCCCAGGCAGTGATGATCGTAGTCGAACACGTTCCAGATGTTCCACAGCTTGACGGGACTGTGCTCGTTCCAGGCGCGGAAGTGATTGATCCACCGCATCGGTTCCGTCTGCTGCACCCGCGAGTCGCGGCGCGTGATCATCCAACTGGCGGCGGACCAACCGCTGGGGGTCCCCCAGCTTTCAGCGGCGCGGACGCCCATTTCAAAGAAGAACGGCGAATGCCGGAAGAGGACCGGCTCGCACTGCTCCGCGATTTCCTCATGCAGGCGGGCCTTGAGCAGGCAGGTCGGCACGCCGGGGTGTGCCGCCTCGAACGCGTCCATGGCGGCCCAGATCGCATCGCGCCGCCCGACGAAAGCGACGTTTTGGGCGACATTACCGTGGCGCAGGGGGTCATAATACGCAGCCAGTTCATCACGCAACGCACGCAGGGCGGCCTGCGCCTTGGTTGGGGGCGCGGGAGTGGTCACTGTGTCTTGAATCATCGCGTCATGGTGCCACAGGCTGTCGGGCGAATAAAGCCAGAATCGGTCCGGACGAGGAAGCGGGTCATCGCGCAAACAGGCTGCGGGGCCAGCCGCTCTGCCGGATGATGGAACCGTCTGCCCCACCTTGACCGCCACCCTGGTTTCCGGCATTCTGGGCGCCATGGACGCCCTGCTTCAGGCGCCGCTCCACGGGCGGGTGCCTGCGCCACCCGGAAGGCGTCTGCTGATGGGCGAGGAGGTTGCATGTCGATCCGCTGTTTCCTGTTTGCCTACGTCAAGTCGATGCGGCTCTACTTCGCGTTCATCACCGGGATCGCCGGCTGGATCGGCGTGTCGTTTTACCGGTTCTGCATGCCGGAACAGGCCAGTTATGTTCGTGGAGCGATCATCCTGTTCATGCTGTTCATGAGCTATGGCATCAATCAGGTGGTGAACGACTATTTCGGGCGCGCGGAGGACCGCATCAACGCGCCGAACCGGCCGATGGTGACCGGCGAACTCAACCCGCGGGCAGCCCTGCTGGTCTCCGTCGGGTTGATGGCGGCGGTCGTTGGGGTGTCATGGTTCCTCAATCCCTGGGCCGTCGTTCCGGTAATCGGAGGAGTGCTGCTCAACATCCTGTACGAATTCGCCAAGGCCTGGTCGCTGATGGGCAACATCGTGTTTGGCTTCTCCATCGCCATGTGCACGGCCTACGGGTTCCTGGCGGCCGGTCCGTCGCCGACGCCGGTCTTCACCAGTAACCGGATCTGCGTCTTCATGCTGGTGGCCATCCTGAACGCCCTCATGACCTACTACACGTACTTCAAGGACTACCAGGGGGATGCGGCGGCGGGTAAGCGGACCTTTGTGGTGAAGTACGGGCTGCAAACCGCGCGTTATGCCGGCGTGGCGGGGGCTTTCCTGCCAACCCTGGCCTTCTTTCTCTTCCTGCACCTCGGCTGGCTGCCCCTGTCGGATATTCTCTTCCAACGCGATTTTGTGTTCTGCGGGGTCGTCACGGTCTTCCTCCAGTTATGGACCGCCCTTCTGTACTTCGCCAGTCCGGTGGGCACGCGGACGTATTTCAACCTGGTCACCAACATCCGGGCGTGCGTGGCCGGACAAGTGACGCTGATCGCGATCTTCAACGGCACACTGGCGTTGTATCTTCTCACGGCAAGCTATGTTCTGATCGGCTTTCTCTTCGACCTGCACAAGGATGCGCGCTCATGAACATCCGCCACTTCGCGACGGGCACAGGCAAAGTGGGTGTGTATATGCGGATCATCCTGCATATCCCCTGCCACTATCTGGTTCGCCCTCATTTCTTCCGCCGCCCAACCGACTACATCCGATTCCTGTCGCGCGCCCTGCGCCTGCTGCTGGTGTTCCGCCACAACAAGTGCGTCCGGGTGTATAACGGGTGGAAACTGCACTTGTACCTGCCCGCCTACCCCTCCCCCGCGTTCTTCTATGCCCTCGAAAGCAAGCTGCTGCGGACGCCTCCCGGGCCGACGACCGTCGTGTTCTCCATGACCAAGGCGTGCGATTACAAATGCGCGCACTGTTACCAGCGGCAGGATGGCGGCCCGGACGTGGACGAGGCCATGCTGATCCGCACGGCGGTGGCCGTGCGGGATTGCGGCGTTGCCATGTTCGACATCGAGGGCGGGGAGCCGTTCATGCGGTTCGACCGGCTGCTCAGGCTCGTCAGCGCGCTCGATGCCCGCACCGAAATCTGGGTCAACAGCACCGGCGCCCACGCCGAGTCGCGCATGCTGGACGAGATGAAGAAGGCCGGCGTGTTCGGCATCATGGTCTCCGTTCACTCGTCGGACGCCGCGGCGCACGACGCGTTTACCGGTGTTCCCGGTTCGTTTGATACCGCCTGCCGGATTGTCCGGGACTGGCGGGCCCGGGGGCTGGTGGCGGCGCTCAACAGCGTCCTTTCCGAGGCGGACATCAATTCCGGAGGATTGGCCCGGCTGATGGAACTGGCCAGGGAACTCGACTGCGATTACGTGCAACTGATCCATCCCAAGCCGGCCGGGAAATGGCTGGGTCGCACAGAAGCCATGCAGACGGAACACGCGGTCATCGACCTCATCCGCCGGGAACACATCCGGTTCAACAGCCGTTCGATGCATGCCTATCCGGCGCTTGCCGCGCAGGCGTTCGAGGAGGCGGAGCACGTCCTCGGCTGCACCGCCGGCGCGGTGGACCGCTTCTATGTGAATGCCACGGGCGAGGTGCAGCCCTGCGAGTTCCTGAACCTGTCCTTCGGAAATGTGCACGACGAACCGTTCGAGACGATCCTCGGGCGAATGCGGGCGTACTTCAAGGTGCCGGGCACGGATTGGCTGTGCTGCACGCAGGCCGCCGAAATCCATCGGCTGTTCGAGGCGCATCACCTGCAGCGGACCCCGCTGCCATGGCCGGTGACGCAGGAACTCGTGGCGACGTGGAAACGCGGCACGCCGACGCCGATTTACGCGAAGCTCGGCATCTACCCGCAGGACGTCCCCGGAGACAAGGATCACCCTCGAACGGGAGACGGGGGGTGAGACTCCGACTGGTGATGAATCCGGGGTCGCGCTCGGGCCGGGGGCGGCAACGCTGGCGGACCTGGGATGCGCTCCTGCGATCAGCGGGGTGCGAGACAGAGCGCTGCCTGACGACCAGCCTGGCGCACGCCCGTGAACTGGCACGGGACAGCCGTGGCGCCGATGCAGTGGTTGCCGTCGGTGGGGATGGAACGATCAACGCCGTCCTCGACGGCGTTTTGCAGTCCGGCCGATCCGACCTGGCGATGGGCGTACTCTACTCCGGGACGAGTCCGGATTTTTGCCGCTTCCACGGCATTCCCATAGAGCCGGGGGCGGCGGTCACGGCGTTGCTGAGCGGTCGGCGCCGGCGCGTGGATGCGGCGAGCATTACGTTCGCCGATGCCAACGGCACCGCCGTCACAGCCCATTTCGGGTGCGGCAGCAACATCGGCCTCGGGGCGGCGGTCGCCCGCCTGGCCAACCGCGTGCGCCGCTTTCTCGGGGATGGCCTGGGCACGGGGCTGGCCACCGTGGCGGCCCTCGTGCGCGTGCCGCCGGGAACCCTGACCCTTGAATGCGACGGTGACGTTCGCGAACTGCCCCAATGCAATAACCTGTCCATTCTCAAGAGCCCGTTCATGGCCTCCGGACTCAGGCTGGATCTCGGGCTGCAGCCCGACGACGGTGAGCTCTGCGTGGTGGCGCTTTCCGGAAAGAGCCCGGCCGGATTGCTGCGAGCCCTGCCGGGCTTCTACACGGGCCGGGCAGTGCATGCTCCGGGCGTGCAGGTGTGGCGGTGTCGCCACATCGTGGTGCGTGGACCGGCCATGACCGAGGTGGAGTTCGATGGCGATCCACGCGGGTTCCTCCCTGTCACGGCGGAGATTCTGCCGCGGAGCCTCACCCTCCTGGGGGTTGCATGAACGAATACGAACTGATCCGGCAGATCGCCTCGAAGTTCCCGCGCCGGGCGGAGGTTGACGCCGGGCTCTTCGGTTGCGATGCCGAGCTCGTCCGGATCGGGCAGGAGACCTGGGGGCTGACCATCGACGAATTCACGCCGGAAGAGGATCGCTTCACCCTGCACGATCCGGTGCTGTTGGGCCGGAATCTTGCAACAGCCACCCTGAGCGATCTGCTTGCCGCCGGGATCGCGCCCCGGTTCTTTCTGAGTTCGCTGTCGCTGTCGCGAACACTGGGCCGGGACGTTGTCGACGGGTTGACCTCCGGAGTGGCCGCCGTCCTGGCCGAGGCGGGGTGTGTCCATTGCGGCGGGGATCTTGGAACGGCCGACCAGTGGCGGTTCACGGGGTTTGCCATGGGCCCCCTGGCCGCCAGGCAGCCGCTGACGCACCATGTGCCAGCCGAACCCCAGGTGCTGTGCGTCACGGGGCTTGTGGGCGATTTGAACCTGGCGGCATTCCTGGGTGCGCCAACGCCGGCCCTCGAGCTCCGGCTGCGGGAGGCGGAACTCATCGGCAAGCATGGCACCGCCTGCATCGATACCAGCGGCGGTTTCCTCGACGCCGTGTGGCTGCTGCATGAGCAGAGCCCGGGTCTTCGGTTCGTCGTGGATGTGGCGGCGATTCCCTGGGCGGAGGCCGTACGGCCCTTTGCCGCGCAGGCGGGGGTACCGGCGGAGGCGCTGCTGCTGGGCGGCGCGGGCGAGTACGAACTGCTGTTCACAATGCCTGCGGACCGCCTGCCCGCGGTCCGGCCGGCCCTGACGGCTCTGGGCATCGCCGTGGTGGGCGCCGTGACGGCGGAAAACGGGACCGTCGTCCTGCGTTCAGGAAGCCGGGAGCGGACGATGACGGAGCCCCCCCCATGCCCGCGCGAGGCCGTCTCGGCTGAGGAGCATGCCCGGGCGGTGATACAGATGGCAAAGGAACTCGCACCGTGACCCCGCCGACGGCCATCGGTTCCGTAGAACCCCCGGGGGTCTTTCAGCCCCTGGCGCTGGCCAGACTTCGGCTGCCCAATCGACTGGTGCGGGCGGCCACTTACGAAGGCATGGCGGAACGGGATGGCAGTCCGAAGGCCGAACTCGGCGCCTTGTATGCCAGGCTCGCACAAGGCGGGGTCGGAAGCCTGATCACCGGTTTCGCCTTCATTGCGACCGAAGGCCGCGCCATGCAGCCGGGACAATGCGGGGTGGAGCGCGATGAGCGCATCCGCCAGTGGCGCACCGTGTTGGCGCAAGCCCGGCGCGCGGGACCGGATACCAGGGTCTTCCTGCAGGTGGCCCATACGGGAAGGCAAACCCGGCGGGCGGTTACCGGGCTGCCGGTCCTGGGCGCCTCGTCCCGGCGCTGCACGTACTTTCGTCAACGTGTGCGGCCGATGAAGGAGGCGGAGATTCGCGCCGCCATCGACGCGTTTGGACGGGCCGCCTGGCGGGCCCGGGAAGCAGGGTTCGACGGGGTCCAGCTCCATGCCGCACATGGTTACCTGATTCACCAGTTTCTGTCCCCCTGGACGAATCGGCGCGGGGACGAATGGGGTGACCGGCCCCGTTTTCTGGAGGAAGTCCTGAAGAGCGTGCGGCGGCACTGCGGCGAGCGGTTTCCTGTCCTGGTCAAACTGAGCGCCGCCGATGACACCACGCCGGGCCTCCGGCTGGAGGACGCGATCACGACCGTCCGGCGAATCATGCCGATCGGCGTGGATGCCGTGGAAGTTTCGTACGGAACCATGGAGTACGCCCTCAACATCATCCGCGGCGCGTGTCCGGTGACCACGGCCCTGAGGGTCAATCCGCTGTTCCGGGACATGCCGGCGGCGGTCCGCTGGCTGTGGACGCGGTTCTTCATGAAATCCTACGTCGCCGGGTTTCTCCCGTTCGCGGAGAACTACAATCTGGCCGCTGCCTCCGCGATCCGTCGCGCGACCGGGATTCCGGTGATCGTGGTAGGCGGGGTGCGCTCCGGGGCCGGCGTGGCGCGGTGTCTGGCGGCCGGGGTGGATGCGGTGTCCCTGTGCCGGCCGTTGGTCTGCGAGCCGGACTTTCCGCAGCGGCTTCGGACACAACCGGACACGACGTCACACTGCACCAACTGCAATCTCTGCACCATTTGCTGTGACAGCCATCAACCGCTGCGATGTTATCGGCGGACGGAGACCGGACATGCATGAGCCTGAGACCACCGGCAGCGCCCGGCATTTCGAGGATTTCGTTCCGCGCGACGGCCGCGCGGACATCCTGCAGAAGGTGGACGAGCTGGACGCGTTTCTGCAGGAAAGCCCCCCGGAGTACCTGGAGGGGATCGGGCTGCAGGTGCTGGGACCGGCGGCGCATATCACGCGGATTCGCGACCACCGACGGCGGGAGCGCGACGTCGTCATGCTCGGCTCCAATTCCTACCTGTCCCTGACCACACACCCTGCCGTCATCGCCGCGGCGCAGCAGGCCTGCGCGAAGTACGGGTACGGCATGGGCGCAGTGTCACTCTATGCCGGCACCACCGACCTGCACCGGGACTTGGAGGAACTCATCGCCCGATTCTACGGGACCGAGGATGCGGTGATCTTCCCCTGCGGCTACTCCGGCAACGTGGGGGTGATCTCCGCGCTGTGCGGCCCCGGCGACGTGGTGATCAATGACGCGGCGAACCACGCCTCGATCTTTGACGGCTGCCGCCTGTCCGGCGCGGAGATCAAGATCTACCTGCACCGGAACGTGGCCCACCTGGAGCGAGTCTTGAAACGCCTGCCGCCGACACAAAAAGGGCGGCTGATCCTCACGGATGGCGTGTTCTCGATGGACGGCGACCTCGCGCCGCTGGACCGGATTGTCGAACTGGCCGAGCGATACGGCGCGAGGGTCATGATCGACGAAGCCCATGCGCTCGGCGTGGTGGGCGCGACCGGCCGAGGCACGGCGGAGCGTTTCGGCTGTGAAGGGCGGGTCGCGATCACCTGCGGCACGTTGAGCAAAACGCCCGGCGCGATGGGGGGCTATTGCGCGGGCAGCCGGGTGCTGGTGCAGTACCTGCGTTACTACGCGCGAACCTACTTCTTCTCCACCAGCCTGCCGGCCCCGATCATCGCGGGGCTGATCGAAGTCTTCCGCCTGTTGCTGGCCGATCAGGCCGGACGCGAGGCGCTGTGGCGCAATATCCGGCACCTGGGCGACAGCTTGCGCGCCTTGGGGTTCGACACCGGCGACACGGAATCGGCCATCATTCCCGTCATGGTGGGCGATGAGCCGACATTGGCGCGCTTCCATAACGAATTGAGGGAAAGGGGCGTCTTTACCAACATCGTGACCTATCCTGCGGTGCGGCGGAAGGAATGCCGGCTGCGCGTGAGCGTCATGAGTTCGCTGACGCGTGAGGATATGGATGGGGCACTGGCGGTGTTCGGCGAGTTGGGGCGGAAGCACGGAATCCTTCGGTGAGATGAATACAGTGCTGATAACCGGCGCCGGCGGCTTCATCGGCGGCTGGGTGGTCCGCGAGTTTCTCGCGCAGGGCTGGCGTGTCCTGGCGGTGGTGCACCGTCACGTTCCTGCCTGGCTCCATGAACAGGAAGCGGCGGGCCGACTGCGGCTGATCACAGCGGATCTGGGCGATGCGTCCCAGGTGGCGGCCCTGACCACAACCCCCGCGGGTCCGGAAAGAGTGGCCGCCGTGGTGCATTGTGCCGGCCGGGCATCCGACGTGGGCTGGGACCGCGAGTTCCGGCGCGCCAATCTGGATGCCGTCCGGCATCTGGGACGGCAGGCCCTCGCGGAGCAGGTCCCCCGATTCGTTTTCCTTTCCACGACCGATGTCTATGGGCTCCACGATTTTCATGGGGAGGATGAGGAGACGTTGCCGCTGGGGGCCTTCCCGCGTAATCCCTATCCACGCTACAAGATCGAGGCGGAACGGTGGATTCGCGAGGCCATGGCGCCGGGCTCCTATGTCATCCTTCGCCTGGCGCAGGTGTGGGGCGTTGGCGACACCACCCTGACCCAGCGGATTGTCGGTTTTCTGCGCGGGTCGCCCTGGATCGTTCATTTCGGCAAGTGGGGCGGGGCAAACCGTTGGCCGCTGGCCCACGTGCGCAACGTGGCCGCCGCATGCTATCTGGCGGCGACGGCAGCCCCCGCGGCGGGGCGGGCCATCCATGTGCTGGATGACGAGCGCACCACGATGGACGAGTGGTATCGACGGGTGGCGGAGATCTACCTGCCCGGAAAGCAGTTCCGGACAGTCACGCTCCCGATGGCCTTCGGTGCGGCCCTCGGCCTGCCGGTGGAGTGGATGTCCTCCGCACTCAACCTGGCGCACCCGTTTGTGGACCCCTCCTACTATGCGCTGCACGCGGTCAGCGCGAACCTGGATTTCAGCAACACGCGTCTATGCAACCTCTTTGCGTACGCCGGGCGTCGTTTGGTCACGCGTGCCGAAGGGCTGGACGAACTGCGCGCCGCAACGCAACTTCACGGCAACAGGCCCCGGGACGCGGTCTCATGACCCACGCGGGGCCGCTCCCCCAACGCAACCGCTCCTACTTGCCCGTCCTTCCGTACTCCGCCGCATATCGGTATGTCTCCAGCAGGTTCTCAAGGGGAGTGTCAGACAAGACGTCATTGGCAGGGAGCATGAAGAGCGCGCAGGCGTCTCGGCCGACATCCATGATGTACTCAATCTCCTCCCTCACATCCTGGATTGAGCCAAAGGGCAGGGTGTGTGAAGTGGAAGGGCCGGCAAAGATCGTCAGCTTCTCGCCGTGCTTCGTCCTCTTCTTCACGATCTCCTCAAGCTTCACGCCGTATTCCCACTGGAACCCCTGAAAACCCGAGATGCCGCAGTCGAGCAGGTCCTCAATGATGGGCATGATGGCGCCGTCACTGTGCCATACCGTCCTGAACCCCGCCTCCACCACGGGTTCCAGGGCCCTCCTGACATGGGGAAGATAGTGTCGCCTGAGGAAGTCCGGAGACACGACCGGTCCGTTCTTTCCGCAGATATCCGTGCCCACATGGATCAGCGGCACCACATCCAGTTCCCGGTACACCTCGGCCACGATCTTCGCCTTGGCCCGTTGCACGTCCGCCTCCGATGCGAAGAGCCGGTCGGCGGCTTCCGGATAGAGGCCCAGAAATGCCATGTAATTCTCGTACCCGAACACGTTGTACCATTCGAAACTGGGATGGATCACGTCCCACTGCGTGGGGATCCACACCATGTCCCCCAGCGCCTGCTGCTGTCGCGTCAGATCGCGGACGAGGTCAGCCTTCCATGCCGGCGCATCGAATCGCGACAGGGCCTCTCCGGGAGAAGGCAGGGCGTCCACGTGGGCCACAACATCTTCAGGGGTGTGATACAGCCTGGCATGGGCCGTGAAATCGTCCGTCGTCATGCCGCGGTACTGAAGGTGCCCCTCCCTGCCCGGGGGAAGCCTGAGCAGGATCAGGCCGTCCGGATCCAGTTTCCGGTAGGCGTCAATGGCATGGTGTTCCGGGTCCGCGAAAAACACATCCTCCGTGACCCCGGCCAGCTCGACATAGTGGTTGGCGCTGACCACAAAACCGCCCAGCAGCGGGATTCGGTCAACCGTCTCGAAATTCAGCGTGGCCAGCAGCCTGTCCCTTTTGGTCATACTCAAGCACCTCACGTGCGATCAGGGCCATGCTCCAGGGACATTGTCCCGTGGCTTCCATTGCGTGTTTCCGAACACCGGGTCAGGCGCGAGCTATTGCGAGTCGCCTGCATCCGGCTTGTTCGGCACCTATCCGCGTCATAACCTTGCTCTGTCCTTGTCCTATTTGAATTTCCACTCGGGCAGTGCCGGACCGGTTGTAAGCACTTCCTCGACATAGGTTCCGGTGTGCGGGGTAGACGGAGCACCACCAACGCATTCATTCTGTTCAAGCACCCGGTAGGTCAATATATGATGCCAGTGGCCATCCGCAAGGCGTACATTGAGGCCAATTGGGTGATCCACTCGCCAAATGGAGCCGTAAGGCGGGCGTCCGAAATCGGCGCTGCAATCCCTCGCCAGCAAGGGTTCAAGCAAATGGCGACGATCCTGCGAGAGTGGCCAAAGTAGAAGCGTCTCACGCATCTCGGTCGAGGGTTGGCGACGACCGATCGAGTCCGTTTCGCGATGAGGATTGGCAGCAATGTAGATGGTGCCGTCAAGCCCCCGATTGATCGTCACCGGCGTACCGGCCCTCAGCTCCGGCGTGTGGATCACGCTCTCCCAGGTGGTACCGTTGTCAACCGATCGCCACACGATGAGCGCATTTTCGTTGGGCCCCGCCTGTCCGCTGCGGGCGGCAAAGAGCAGGCTCCCATCATTGTCCCGGACCAGGCTGGGCTCGTAGGAACCGTCCGTCCCCGTCACCGGCACGAAGGATACGAGACGCCATCGCCCGTCGATACGCCGCCAGCGTGCAAGACCGCTACCCGCCGCCCCGCTGCCGCCGTTCGGTTTCCCCGTGAGACCTCCGAGCAAGTCGTGGCCGTCGGCCAAACAGTTGCCAAGCGGCAGGCCGGTGAACTGCCAGCCGGCCAGCAGCTTGCTGAATGGCATCCGCTCCGTGTGCTCCACGATGAACTTACTGCCGTCATAGCTATACTGCTGCAACTCGACCGCTGCGTACTGGTCTTGAATCTGCCACTCCCCATAGACAGTTATGTTTCCCTTGGCATCCACAGGGAAGCCAATGATGTGCGACATCGCAAACCCGGTGCCCGCATGCGGATGAGGTGTACTACCGCCGGCGAAGCAGGCGCCTATCGGCACGAAGCCGCCCGCCAGCGGGTAACGGCACAGCAGGATCTGCGCCCCTGTGCGGGGATGGGTTCCGATCTCGCTGCGGTTCAAGGGCACCACCACCTTTGGATGGACGCCGTCCAGACGGTCCAGGACAGCCAGGTCGTTTCCCGCCTCTGTGTCTACCGTTTTCACATGACAGCGACGAATGTTGAGGACCAACCCGATTTCCGTGGCACTGAGCTGAAAGACCGAGGCCATCTGATAGACCCACTCTTCGGTGGCCGGCTGTGATGACACCGCATAAAAGGCGCGCGGTCGCTGAGTGACAGTCAAGCTGATCAGTTGGTGCGTAATTTGCATGTGTTAAGCCTCAGCCCCGACCTGTAACTTGCATGAGGGTCACATCGTAATAAATAACTATTCGCACTCCGCTACTACCTGACCGGTCAACCTCGCGAGTTCGCAGCACCACCCTTCCGTCATGTCTACCCTCAAATGTCGCGCCACGCTCCCCAGTTCACTCCGACAGGGCGCGTCAGTCAATTGCTATTCATTACGATGTGACCCTTACAGGCCCTGATCCTTACAGGCCTCTTTCATCGGCCCATTTCCTCTGAGCCACCCGGCACTCCGGACAAAAGAGCACTATGGCGTTAGTCGGGGAGAAATCACGGCTAAAGCAGCACCCCCCAGGAACAGCGAAATGGGCAAACGGGAACAAGTTGCTCCTCGCCTCAACATAGCCATCAGCATACCCGAGGGTGCCATAGAACATAGGGACTGTGCCTTCGCCCAGTCGCACGTCGTGAATGTGACATCTCCTGGGCCCATCCGTGAATCTGCGTGGCGCTCGAAGCCGCGCCAAGAGATCCTCGGGGCTAAAGCGCCTGGATCGGGACTTGACGCGGTGAAAGTGGAACGTGATTCCGCATGCCATCGCAGCAGCAAGCAGAAGCCCTGCAACCGCAATCTTTATTGGCCTCGTCATGTCGTCACAGGCGTACGTGCAGGGTCGTGACATTCGGTCGTCAATGCACTCCATGTGGTCGGCACGGTAGTTGCAAATCTGCGTCGCTTGTCCATGGTGGCACGAAGCAGGCTTTGCGCAAAGTCTGAAGTGGGTCTTGAGCCGTTTGCATCGACGGGGTGGTTCAGCAGCCGCACAAAGCCTGCTTCGTGAGGGCGCGCAAGCTCTGGAGTCCTGTGCTCACTTTTGCCCGCCAAGGGGTCACTCTTGGGCTGTCTCCGACATATCGGCTCACGCAGATGTTCTTCACAACCCAGGTAGAGCCGGCTTCACGCCGGCTATGGCCGGGATAAACCCGGCCCTACCATCAGGGAACCATTCGGCAGCGGCATGGCCATTTGCGTGACAGCGTACCAGGCATCCGTATCACTCCCGCTCCCGCGACTGGCCCCGGGAACCCGTAAGTGGCGTGTGTCCCCAGCTTGCACTACCACTTGATGTAGTAGAGCTTGTGGGCCGACACCGCCATCACCTC
>CAZWQJ010000105.1:0-14302 GCA_964635825.1 uncultured Victivallales bacterium
GCCCCGCGTGCAAGATGCCGGCTGGCAACTCGATGCAAAGCCGGCCGACACGGCTTGCCCGACGTAGCCCTTGGCGTAGGCGGGAGGTCGGCCCTCCACGGATGATGCTCATACAGGGGGGGCATTCTGGGACCGTCGATTATGATTAGGAGTCAGTAGCGTCCCATTGGGAATTGGAATGTTGGAAGGATGGAACAATGGGAATGGGGCGGGGATTTCGATTCTGACAAGCGATGAACTCGGATGCGCACGCGACAGGAAGAATGGGATCTGCTTGTGCAAGTGCTTCATTTTCAACACCCCAACATTCCAACATTCCATTGTTCCAATCCCTATGGGATGCCAATGATTAGGATTAGGATTACGATTAGGCTGGGAGCAGAACGCGGCGGGAGAACCGGTCCGTTGCGCCGACGGGGATGCGGGATGGCATTGCGAAATGGAATGCAGTGGGATACAAGGAACGCATTCTCGTGCCGATGATGGACGGGGAATGATTGCATGACAGAAGAGATGCGATTTGCGGTGGTGGTGCCGGCGTACCGGGAAGGGGGCCGCATTGGCACCGTGGTGAAGGCGATTCGGGTGCACGCGCCGATGGTGGTGGTGGTGGACGACGGATCGCCGGACGGCACGGCGATGGAAGCGGAAGCGGCAGGCGCGCATGTGATCCGGCATCCGCGCAACCAGGGTAAAGGGGCGGCGCTGGAGACGGGCTTTGCGTTTGCGGCGAGGCAGGGGTTTGAGTTTGTGATCACGCTGGATGCGGATGGGCAGCACGATCCCGCGCATATTCCGCAGTTTGTGGCGCTGCACCGGGAGCAGGGTGTGCCGGTGATCGTGGGGAGTCGCATGGCGGATCCGCGCACGATGCCGTGGCTGCGGCGGTGTACGAACCGGGTGATGAGCGGCCTGCTGAGTGGGATCATGGGGCAGCGGGTGGCGGACACGCAGTCTGGATACCGGCTGTACCGGACGGATGTGCTGCCGCTGGTGAAGGCGGAGTCGGGCGGGTTCGCGGCGGAATCCGAGACGCTGTTGAACCTGGCGGCGGCGGGGGTTCGGATCGGCGAGGTGCCCATTCGCGTGATTTACGGGGACGAGAAGAGCAAGATTCGCCCGGTGCGAGACGCGGTGCGATTTTTGCGGATGTTGAGTCAATTCCGGCGCCGGCAGGCGCAGAAGAAAGGGCAGGAGCGGACAGGATGATGCACGAGATTGTGGATGCCGTCGTGAAGGTGGTGGACCAACTGGGCTATGCGGGGATCGTGGCAGGCATGTTTCTGGAGAGTTCGTGTTTCCCGTTCCCCAGCGAAGTCATCATGATTCCGGCGGGCTACCTGGCGCACCAGGGGAAGATGAATTTCTGGCTGGCGATTCTTTCTGGAATTGTGGGGAGCTGGCTGGGGGCGTTGTTCAATTACTATCTGGCGCTGTGGCTGGGCCGGCCTTTGCTGCTGAAGTGGGGTAAGTACTTCTTCATAACGGAGAAGAACTTTGAGAAGGGCGAGCAGTTTTTTAAGCGGCATGGGGAGATTGGCACGTTCACGGGGCGGCTGATTCCGGTGGTGCGGCAGTATGTATCGCTGCCGGCGGGGCTGGCGCGGATGAACATGGCGCATTTTCTGTTCTACACGGGCCTTGGGGCGGGCATCTGGGTGGCGGTGTTGACGTGGATCGGGTACATCGCGGGCCAGAGCGAAGATCTGTGGCGGCCGTATCTCAAGCAGGCGATCATTCTGGCGCTGGCGGCGTGCGCGGTGATGATCGGGATCTATGTCTACCGGCATCGGCGGCGTGCGGCTGCGGGGGCTTGAGCGACAGGGCTGCAGGCTTGGGGTTTGCCCCTCACCCCGGCCCTCTCCCCGCAAGGCGGGGCGAGGGAGGGGAGTGGGAAGAGGGGGGGCCTCTCTCTCGCGCAAGGCGGGGCGAGGGAGGGGCGTGGGAAGAGGCGCTAGGGGACGCACCCGCTCGGCGCAGCCTCGCGCTCCAGGGGGCCACGATGCGGCTGGATGGAGGGCGAGCCTGTGGCGAGCCAATCGTGCGCTTACGCAGGAGCCATTCGAGTCAGGGAGCCTCTTCATCGCGCATGGCGGTGAAGTCGTCCCAGCCGGCCATGGGCATGTCGCGCACGTAGTGGTTGTGCGCGTCGACCAGGATCATGGTGGGAACGATGGGCCGGTCGGTCATTTCGAACCCGAAGATGATGATTTCCTCGCCCTTCTTGATGAGGTGGGCGGCGGCGCCATTGATGCAGATGACGCCGGAGCCGGGCTGGCCCCACATGACGTAGGTTTCGAGGCGCTGGCCGGTGGTGTTGCTGGAGATGAGCACGCGTTCGCCGGCCCAGAGCCCGGCGCGGCGGATCAGATCGCCATCGATGGTGATGCTGCCGATGTAGGCTACATTGGCTTCGGTGACCGTGGCCTTGTGAATCTTCGATCGCAATACCCAGCGCATGTGGTCTCCCTGGCGGGTTGTTCCCGCGAGCTCTGTAGAATAGGGGGCCGCGGGACGAAACTCAAGGGCGAGAAATGGGCGCCCGCCCGCGGAGCGGCCGGGCCACCTTTGGGCTAAAAAGAAGGGGGGAGGCGTGGTGAGCGCCTCCCCCCGGTGGCATGGTGTGTGTCGGTGATTACTTGAAGAGGAACATCGACGGCGTGCTATCGACGTCGCAGATCGACAAGTCGTTGAAGAACACGTCGTTGTTCTCGGTGTCGCGGTTGAAGAGGGCGACGCTGTCGATGGTGCCCGAGCCGGCGAGGGTGCCGGTGACGGTGGCCTGGAGGACGCCGCTGGCGGCGTAGTAGATCTTCAACTGGTAGGAGTTGGCGCCGGTGAGGGTGAAGACGAGGTCAACGCCGTCAAAGGTGAAGGGTACGCCGGTGTTGACGACGCCGGTACTGTCGATGACGAGGTAGTTCGCGCCACCGCCGAGGAAGTAGAACTGGAGGCGCTGGTTGTCATCGTAGGAATCGGAGTCCGTCGAGACGTTGCCATTGCGCAGGACGACGCCGCAGGTGGTGCCGTTCTGAATGCCGCCATTTTCCATGGAGACGCGGAACGTGTCGCCGCGGCGGTTGAGCGAGTTGGCCCCGAACCCGCGGAAGGCGGCGACGGAGCTGTAGCCGGGCCCATTGGCGGCGGTGCCCCAGGACTGGAAGGAGGGCATCGTCCAGATGTAGTTCAGGTCGGTATTGGCCGTGGTGTTGGCCACGAAGTAGGTGGCGGTGTTGCCAGAGATGGCGGTGCGGAAGACCCAGGCATCGAAGCCCGTTCCGCCGTTACCCGACCAGACGGGGTGGATGTAGTTCGAACCGGTGTCTGCGGCGAGGGTCATGCAGGCCAGTGGCAGGTTGGCGGCGGCTGGCGCGCTGGTCGTGCTCGTGTTCGTGGTGGTGGCGACCGTTGTGGTGGTGGAGGTCGTGGAGCTGGTGGAGGTCGACGACGACGTGGTGCTGCTGGACGAGGTCGTGGAGTCCGTGGTGCTCGAAGATGTCGAGTCCGTGGTGGACGTGGTCGAGCTGGAGGTGGAATCCGTCGTGCTCGACGAGGTCGAGTCGGTGGTGGACGTGGTCGAGCTGGAGGTGGAATCCGTGGTGCTCGAGGAGGTGGAGTCCGTGGTGGACGTGCTGGTCGTGCTGCTCGTCGTGGTGCTGCTGGTTGTGGTGGACGAGGTGGTGCTCGATGACGTGGTCGACGTCGTGCTGGTGGAGGTGGTGGTGGTCGTGCCGATCACTTCCATGGAGTTGAAGTAGACGTTGGCGCTGTTGCCGGCGCCGCGGTTGAAGGCGGCGACGCTATCGATCGAGCCGGAGCCCATGAGGGTGCCCGAGATGGAGGCGGAGAGTGAGCCGCCGTTGGCCTGGTAGATGTCGAGCGCGTAGGTGTTGGCGCCGGTCATTTTGAAGATCAGGCGCACCCCGTCGAAGGTGAAGGGGACGCCGGTGTCGACGGTGCCGGAGAAGTCGATGACGCGGTAGTTCGTGTCGCCGCCGAGGAACTCGAACTGGAGGCGGCGGTTGTTGTCGTAGTCATCGGGGCCGGCGGCGTCGTTGCCGTTGCGGAGCACGATGCCGGCGGTGGCGCCGCTCTGGATGCCGTTGTTCTCCATGGAGATCTTGAGTTTCTCGTTGGCGATGGAGAGGCTGTTGCTGGAGAGGTCGCGGAAGGCGGCCATGGTATTGGCGCCGGTATCGGCGTAGGTGCCCCAGCCCTTGGTGGCGCTGGCGATGTAGCTCATATCGGGGTTGCCGCCGGTGGTCGCCAGGAAGGATCCGGCGGTGCCGGAGTTGGCGAAGTTCCAGGCGCCGAAGCCGAAGCCACCGTTGCCGGTCCACGTGGCGTAGTTGCCGGCATGGTCCTGGGCGAGCAGGTCGCCTCCATCGGCGGACGTCGTGGTGGACGTGGTCGTGGAGGTGGTCGTGCTGGTGGTGGAGGACGTGGTCGTGGTCGAGGTGGTCGTGCTGGACGTCGTGCTGCTGGTGGTTGTGGAGGACGTGGTGGTGCTGGACGTCGTGCTGCTGGTGGTCGAGGAGGTGGTTGTGGTGCTGGACGTCGTCGAGGAGGAGGTGGTCGAGGACGTGCTGGTGGTGCCGAAGACGTCCAGTGAGTTGAAGAAGACGTCGGCGGTTTCGGTATCGCGGTTGAAGAGGGCGATGCTATCGATGGAGCCGCTGCCGGCGAGGGTACCGGTCAGCGAGGCTGAGCGTGCGCCGCCATTGGCCTGGTAGATGTCGAGCTTGTACGTGTTGGCGGAGTTCATCTTGAAGATCAAGCGGACACCGTTCTGGGTCCACGGAACGCCGGTATCCACAGTGCCGGAGTTGTCGATGATCTTGTAGTTCGTATCGCCGCCGAGGAAGTAGAACTGGAGGCGCTGGTTATCGTCGTAGGAGTCGGCATCGGTGGTGACGTTGCCATTGCGCAGGACGATTCCGCAGGAGCCGCCGCTTTGAACGCCGCCGTTTTCGATCGAGATCTTGAGCTTGTCGTCGGCCACGGAAAGTACGCCCTGATCCAGTTGCCGGAAGGCGGCCATGCCCTGGTAGCCGGGGTTGTTCGCGTAGGTGCCCCAGGCCTTTGAGCTGGTGGCGATGAAGTCCAGGCCCGCCGTGCCGTTCGCCAGGAAAGGACCGGCATTGCCGGAGTTGGCAAAGCTCCAGGCGCCGAGGCCCGTGCCCTGGTTGCCGGTCCACGACGCGTAGTTGCCGGCGTTGTCCGTGGCCACGAGCGTCCCGCCGTCCGCCGACGTGGTGGTTGTGGTGGTCGTGGATGTGGTCGTGGAAGAGGTGGTGCTGGACGACGTGGTGGTCGACGAGGTGGTGGTGCTGGAGGTGGTGCTGCTGCTGGAACTGCTGTCCGTCGTGGACGTGGTGGTCGTCGACGTCGTGGTGGTGGTCGGGGTGGCGTCGCTGTACGTCACGGCGGCCGAGTAGTAGTTGTTGTTCTTGGAGAAGTAGAAGTAGTAGTAGGTCGTGCCGGAGTTCAGGCCGGTGTCGCTGTGGGTCGTGCCGCTGCCGTTGTACACGCAGCGGGAGTCGCCGTAGTTATTGCCGGCGGTGTAGGTGGTGCCGCCGGTGAGGGTGGGGGCGGTGTTGCTGGTATTGCGGAAGATGACGGTGTCTTTGGCGGTGCTGGAAGTGCCCTTGGTCCAAGCCAGGTTGATCTGGGTTTCGGAGGCATTTGCGGCGGACTGGCCGGAGGGGGTATTCAGTGCGGTAACGGTCTTCGAGAAAACCGTGGCTTCCGCCACGTCATTGTGAAGCCCGTCGTTGCCGCCGTTGGCGTAGATCCAGTCACCGCCGCCCGAATGGTAGGAATAGAGGATGTACTTGATGACCGTCCCGGCGTTTTGCCCGGGTACGGCGGTGGTTTTGCCCCAGACCTGAGGCTGGTTGCCGCCGCTGCCGTTGGCGAGCCAATCCAAACCGACCTCTGTGGAGTTCACGAGGGTCGGGTTGTTGTTGTCGGTCGTATAGCGCAGCTTCGCCGTGTCAACCCAGGTGTTGTACTCGACCTTTACCCGGATGGCGAGGTAGTCGCCGGCGTAGACGGTCGTCGTGCCAAGGAGGGTGCTGCCGTCCGCGGAAGCATTGTCGTAGACATAGCCGGCGGGGTTATCGGAAGTCCCGTTTTGCCCATGGTAAACGTAGTTGGCGACTCCGAAGGCACGCTCTGCCAAGACGAACGGCAACAAGAGCGCCAGTAATGAGGCCAAGCCGCTCGATAGCCCGCGCGTGGGCACGACCGCGATGAGTGAGGTCTTTATTCGAAGTGCATCCGTCATGACCGTTACCCCCCTGCCGTTCAGGCCTCGCGCCGCCAATTTCACCTAAAGTTGGCGGCGTCACTACGACGACAACAGAAACATTCCCCCTGACAGTGTTCAGAGTATAGGGCATTGGGTGGGGGGTGAGTCAAGGCGTTTTATTGGTATTTCTTAAATTGGGTCCGTATTAGGCAGGAGCTAGTATAGGACTATGTTATAAGTGGTTGCCCTGAGGCCCTGCTAGGGCGATAATCGCAGGTTCGCCGGGGAGCGGAGGCGCCGGCGGAGGGGGTGGTGAGATGGGCGTGCGGACTCGAGGACGCATACCAGGATACAGCTAGACTGGTCGTGAGATGGGTTTGTCGGCGGGTTGCGCTTTACGTGGTGGAATTGCGCTGGCAGAGTAGGTCGGCAGCGAGACGAGACCCTGGAATCGCGAACCCCTTCCCGAAGGATGAGGCATGGCCGCGCGTAAACAGACATCGGGTATGTTGCCGTTCATCATCACGGTGGTGGTCGTCGGCGTGGTGGCGTTGGTGATCTGGAAGGCGGCGGGGGCGCGGCGGCCGGTGGGTCCGGTGCCGGTGCCGGTGGCGCCGGTGGTGGAGCGCCCGCAGCCGGCGCCGGAGGAGGATCGTGTGATCCTGACACCCGAGATGCGAGCGATTCCGGGGATGGTGCCGACGATGCAGATCCGGTTTCGGCATCCGACGGCAAGCCGGGTGGCGGTGGCGGGCACCTGGGACTACTGGTCGGCGCAGCATCCCATGGAGAAGCGGGACGGGGTGTGGACGCTGGACGTGACGCCGCTGGGGCTGAGCGTGGGGCGCTACCAGTTCAAGTTCGTATCCGATGGGCAGTGGGAAGCGGGCGACAATCGGATCCTCTATGTGAATCTGGAGGGGAAGCTGGAGCGTCCGGACGATGTGATATTTTCGGCGCGGGTGGAAGCGTCGAACCGGGTGGATGTGCTGTTTCGTCATGACGTGACGGCGGCGCCGGGGCTTGAGGCGCGGATTGTGCCGGAGTTGCCGATTGCGCGCTTGCGCTGGCGAGAGCCGCGCGGGACGGCGCGGATGGCCGGCTTCTCGATGGGCGGGGAGTTCGTCACCTTCTTCATGGATGAGCGCATCTACGATTTGGCGTTGGGCCCGACGGAGACGGTGACGGTGGCCGGCGATTTCAACAACTGGCGTTCGGATGGGGCCGGGGGCACGTGGCAGTTGCGGGATGATGACGATGACGGCCTCTGGCAGGTGACGGTGCGGATGGACGGGTTGTCGATGGCGACGGATGGCGGGCTGCAGCTGTTCAAGTTCGTGGTCAACGGCCAGCGGTGGCTGCGACCGCCGGAGACGGCGCCGAACGCGCGCTCGGACGGCAAGGGCAACCTCAACCTGGAGCTGGACGCGCGGCTGTCCTCGGCGCGGACGTTGGAGATCTACACGGAGGGGCCGATCGATCTGTCGCAGGCGTACATGCTGGTGCTGGAGGGGCTGGGCAAGGGCACGGCCATGCGCGAGATCAGCCCGGGCGGGGTGCTGGATGCGATCCGTTCGACGCGGCCGATGGGAGCGCAACTGGACCGGGCCCGCGGGAGCACGACGTTCCGCGTGTTTGCGCCGCGTGCGCGATCGGTGGAACTGCATCTGTACGATGGGCCCCAGAATCGTGCTGAGGATGGGAGCGTGCTGCCGTCGCGCGAGATGTTCCCGATGCGCTTTTACGCGGATGGGGCGTGGGACGTGACGGTGCCGCGCCTGCTGGCGGGGCAGTATTACGCGTTCCGGGTGGAGGGGCCGACGGGGGCGGGGGAGGGTTTCAATCCGAACGCGCGGGTGGCGGATCCCTACGCGTTGTCGATGGCGCATTCCCACAACAACTCCATCGTGGTGGACACGGCGGCGACCAATGCGTGGTTCCCGGGCTGGACGGATGGCGCGCACCGCGTGCCGGCGCTGGCCGACCTGGTGATTTACGAGGCGCACGTGCGCGACCTGACGATCGATGCGTCGTCGGGGGTGCCGGAGCACCTGCGGGGCAAATACGCGGGGTTGGCGGCGTCGCTGGGGACGGGGACGGGGCTTGGGCACCTGAAGCAGATGGGGATCAACGCGATCGAGTTGATGCCGACGGCGGAGTTCTGGAATGGGGTGGACCGCTATGACTGGGGCTACGGGCCGGGGTTCTATTTTTCGCCGGAGGCGTCGTTCGCGCAGGATCCGCTGCGGGGGTCGCAGTTCTACGAGTTCAAGCGGATGGTGGACGACCTGCACCGCGAGGGGTTCGCGGTGATTCTGGACGTGGTCTACAACCATATTGGCGGGGACGATGTGTTCACGCTGCTGGACCGCAAGTATTACTTCCGGCAGGACCAGGACTACAACCTGCAGAACTTCAGCGGCTGCGGTAACGATCTGCGGACGGAGGCACCGATGCTGCGGCGCCTGATCGTGGATAACATCCTGTACTGGATGCGGGAGCACCATGTGGATGGATTCCGTTTTGATTTGGCTGATCTTATTGACATGGAAACATTGATGGCGGTGCGGGATGCGGCGCGGGCGGAGAACCCGGACATCATTCTGATTTCGGAGCCGTGGAGTTTTCGGGGTGACCATCGCGCGAAGCTGAAGGGTAAGGGCTGGGCGGCGTGGAATGGGGACTTCCGCTATGCGGGGTGGGATTTTGCGCGCGGCCACGGCAACCGGGATTCGCTGCGGGCGCTGGTGCGCGGGTCGGTGGATCTGTGGACGGCGACGCCGGCGCAGGCGATCAACTACCTGGAGAGTCACGACGACAAGGCGCTGGCGGATGAGTTGACGACGAACGCGGGCGGGGACGGGCGCAACCTGACGGAGCTGGACGCGGCGCGCAACCGGCTGGCGGCGACGTTTTTGTTCACGTCGCTGGGGACGCCGATGATCAATGCGGGGCAGGAGTGGATTCGCAGCAAGCGCGGGTGGAAGAACACGTTTGACCGCGGGGATGAGGGCAACGCGCTGCGTTGGGGAGAGCGCGAGCGGCCGGAGGCGGCGACGACCATGGCGTACTATCGGGGGTTGATCCGGTTGCGGCGCAGTCCGGCCGGGCAGACGCTGCGCTGGCAGCGCGAAGTGCCGGGGAATTACATCCAGTGGATCGAGCCGTCGGACGGGCGCGCGCTGGGCTATGTCATGAATGGGGAGCGGACGTATCCGGGGGCGGGGTTTGTGGTGCTGCTCAATGGGGCGGACCGCGAGATGGATTTCGAGGTTCCATTTCCGCCGGGCAACTGGCGGCTGGTGGGCGATGGCCGGAAGATGGATGCGCAGGGTTTTTCGTGGCAGGCGGTTTCCGAGTCGGGCGACGGCCACAAGACCGTGCGGGTTCCGCCGGTTACGGGGTATGTGTTTGTGGGGATGTAGGTGACCGTGGAAAGCGAAGAAGAAGACGGAACCGCTGATGGACGCGGATGGACGCTGATGGAGGAGGCGGAGTGCTATCTGCACTCGGACCTTTCATACCGCGTCATCGGCTGCGCGATGACGGTGCACCGGACCTTGGGGCATGGATTGCGGGAGAAGACGTATGAGCGGGCTCTTTGTGTTGAGCTTGAAGAGCACGCCATTTTGTTTTCACAGCAGCAAAGCTATCCCGTTATCTATCGGGGAAAGGTCATTGATGAGTACATTCCCGACCTGGTTGTGGATGGGAGGATTATTGTGGATACGAAGACAGTGGAAGGAATTAACGACGAGCATGTCGGGCAGATGCTGAACTACCTGCGTGTGACGGGCCTGCAGATTGGGTTAATCCTAAACTTCAAACATCCGAAACTACAATGGCGGCGTGTTGTGCTGGAGTCCGCAACGTGAGTCGCTCGGTATCAGCGTCCGTCCGCGTCCATCAGCGGTTGGTGTCTTTATGAACTGGATCCACAAGGCGGTTGTTTATCAGATCAATTTGCGTTCGTTGGCGGTGCGGGAGCCGCGGAATGCGATTGAAGGGGTTGGGGAGCGGGCGCTGGCGGAAACGCCGCTGGCGTACGTGACGCGGAAGCTGGCGACGATCAAGCGGCTGGGGGTGACGGTGCTGTACCTGATGCCGCCGTACCCGATGGGCGAGGTGGGGCGCAAGGGGATTGGCTCGCCGTACTCGATTCGCGACTTCAACGCGGTGGAATCGGAGCACGGGACGCTGGCGGAGCTGAAGGCGTTTGTGAAGCGTGCGCATGCGCTGGGGATGCGGGTGATCCTGGACATCACGCCGAACCACACCAGCCGCGATCACGTGTGGACGCGGGCCCATCGGGAGTACTATTTCCCGGAGAAGGACGGCGAGCTGCGCTACGACTGGGACTGGTCGGACACGGCCAAGCTGAACTACGGGGCGCCCGGGCTGCGGCGGGCGATGGTGGAAGCGCTGGACTTCTGGTTGACTGTGGTGGGGTCGGATGGCGTGGATGGCTTTCGCTTCGACATGGCGCACATCATCAGTGACTTGTCGTTCTGGAACGAGGGGCTGGCGGAGTTGCGGGCGCGGCATCCGCAGCGGCAGTTGCTGTTCATGGCGGAATCGTACGGGGCGCGCAACAACCTGGATCTGTTTGCGCGCGGCATGAATGCGGCCTACGACGACGATCTTTACAAGGTGTGCCAGTATCTGTACGCGGTGGATGGCGAGGGGCGGACGGTGGTGGCGCTATCGCCGGACGCGGCCCACAACGGGGACTTTGCCGACAAGTTGGCGGCGTTTCAGGTGGGCGGCCTGGCGGGGGCGGTGGAGGCGGCGCTGCTGCGGTACGAGAATGCGCTGAGCCCGGATCCGGCGGGGCCCTGGCTGGCGCGCTACACGGACAATCACGACGAAGGCCGTGGCGTGTGCCGCTTTGGTGATGGCGGCGTGCGGGCGATGATGCAGCTGGTGTTCCTGACGGCGCATACGCTGCCGTTTCTGTTGACGGGGCAGGAGTTCGGCGCGGCCAACCGTCCGTCGATTCATGCGCGCCTCGGGCAATGCGACAAGGGGCCGCGCGTGATCGAGGGCGGCACGGCGCGGGTGCGCGACGGCGTGGAGTTTGAGGGCAACTTGTTTGCGCGGGGGCGCGAGGCGCGGCAGGCGTGGTACGCCTTTTACCGTGAGTTGATCGGGCTGCGGCGCAAGCGGCGAGAGCTGACCGATGGCACGTTCGCGCTGCTGGACGCCGGCGAACGCTGTGCGGCGACGGAACGCACGGTGGTGGCGTTTCAGCGCGGGCTGCATCACGGCTTGCTCAACATGGCCGTGAATCTGGGGCCGGAGCCGCGCCGCCTCACGCATGCGGCGTTGCTGCGGGGGCGCTGCGTGTACGGGCGGCTCGATGGGGATGTGCTGGCACCGTTCCAGGCGGTGGTGGTTGAGGGGTGAGGACGGGCAACAGGATGGGCGCCCGCCCGCGGAGCGGCCGGGCCACCTTGCCCGGGGCGGTCGGAGGGATCGCAGCAAAGAGACGTCCATGAACCGCAGAACCGCAGATCAAGGAACCGCAGATCGGCGAAGTTCGGACCGGACTGCGCTGTTCGCCGATCCTTGTTCGATATTCTGCGGTTTTCATGGGTCATTGCTTGCTATTGGTACGAACGTCATTTGGTGTCACAGATCGGTACAGCATCCGGCCGGCGGCGGGCCGGATGGAACGGGAATGAGACACATGGTGGTTGGTACGGATTCGGATCCTGCGTGGCGCGCGGCTCCCGTCGCGCGCGCCGAACAGCGCGGGACAGGAGCCCCGCGCCACGGGGAAGGTGTCTCAGAGGAGCAAGGATCGGCGATATCAGATCGTGGGATGGCCAAGGTTGCGGCGGTGTGGCATAGTATAGGGGTGCGCTTTTAGGAAACCGTGGTGAATTGTTGATGAACGCGAGGCGGACGGGGATGCACATGCACAGAGACACTCGGCAGGGGTTTACGTTGATCGAGTTGCTGACGGTGATGGCCATCATTGTGGTTCTGGCGGCGCTGCTGTTCCCGGCGGTGGGCAAGGTGCGTACGAAGGCGAAGGTGATGAAGGCGCGCCAGGAGATTTCGCAGATTGACGTGGGTTTGCGTGGGTATCTGGACGAGTACGCGATTGAGACCTTTGGTGACGTCATGGCGTACAACCATGCAATTGACGAGATGGAACTGGCGAATGGGATCGAGTTAGGGGTGCCATTGCTGCGCATGCTGTCTGCGGCGAGCGACATGGACCAAGAGGAGCGTGATGCGAATCCGAAGGCGGTGCCGTTTCTCAGCGCCCCGGTGCGGTCTCTAGGGACGGGCGGTCGGATTGCAGGGCCGTGGGTCGATCCGTGGGGCAATCCGTACAAGATCATGTTGGACTTCAACCAGGATGGTGTGGTTTCCGTGAATTTCACCGATGGGTCTGGCCAAACCAACCTCACGCAGGTGCCGGTGGCGGTGTGGTCGCGAGGGGCGGATGGCAGTGACAAGGATCCGGCATCGGCCAATGCGACCGAAGGCAACTGGGAAGATGACGTGCGGAACTGGTGACGGGCCAAACGGCCTGTGAGGTGCGCCGTCAGGGTCGGTGTGAGGCTGCAGCCTTGATGGCCTCGGCATCCGAGGCGGAGGCGGGGAGCGGGTGGCACTCGATGATGAGGGTGCTTTCGGCGCGTTCGCCGACGTCGAGGGACTGCTCGGGCGACAGGAGTTCGATCTCGGCATAGCCGAGGCCGCCGTTGGCATAGACTTCGACGGCGCAGCCTCCATCGGGGAGGGGGCCTTCGAGGCGATGCGCGCTGTACTCCACTACGAGTGAATCGCCGACGTGAGCGGCCACCCAGGGGACGGCCGGGCCGGTTCCGATCTTGAATTCTCCGGCCGGTTGTCCACGGCACACCAGCACGTCGCCGACGCGGGTGACATCCCCGGTGGCGGGCGGTTGCGGGAACAGGTTGCGCAGACCGTCGGGGGCGGTGGGGTCGGCGGGCAGGAGGACGCGTGACGGGGCGCGCATCTGCGAGATATTCCAGAGGGTGATGGGGATATCGGATGGGCCCACGCGCAAGGCGCTCTGCAACACGCGCAGGCGGGGTTGGTTGGGGTCGAGCGTGATGCGCCGCGTGACCAGCAGATTGACGGGCGCGGCAAAGCGGCGCATCAGCAGGCAGGACTGGCTGCCGTCTGAATTGATCCAGGCTTGAGCTTCCCACGCGGCTTCGCCGACGGCGGGTGGCGGGGGCCAGTCTTTGCCTTCCGGCGAGAAGGTCTGCCAGTGCGATTGGGCGACGGGCCAGAGCCAGTCGCCGCCGCCATTGGCCCAGCGCACATCGCGTTTAAGCTTCTTGCCGAGGACGGCGGGATTCTGATTCAGCAGGGACGGTTGTCCGGGCGGAGCCAGGTGCATGATGCGGCCGATGGCGGGCACAACGACGACCTCGAGGGAGGCATTGGTGAGGCGGTAGCAGCCGGACCAACCGGCAAAGCGGATGGGCTTCATGGCGGTGCGGGCCGGAGGGGGGGTGGGTTCGGGGGGGAGGGTCGATTCGGGCGGTGGGGTGGTGCAGCCGGCGGCGAGGAGGAGGGCAGCGGCCAGGGATGGGGGGAGGAGGCGAGTTCGGGTGGTGCGAGCAAAGGGCATGGGTGGCGAATACTTCAGGAGGGGCGGATGTGTCAAGCCGGAGGGGCGGGGGAGGAGGGAGGGAGGGGTTATTGGTTATTGGTTATTGGTTATCGCAGGGGAACGCTGAACGTCCAACGCTCAACGTTCAAGTCGGGAACACCGACTGGCGAGCACCGAACGCCCAACTTTGAAGTCGGGTGCAGATCCGGACTTCGATGTTCTGTCCCGTCGACGGAAACCCCATGCGGGTGTCTCAGACCAGATCAGTTGGCGGGCCGGAGGGAACGAGAATCAGACAGAGGAAGAGAGTGGCGTGTACGAGTAGGTGTACGAGTACGGCGGGGGAATCCAATCCCATACTCGTACACGTACTCGTACATGCGAATCTCCTCGGGTTTCCTACGGTGTCGCATGGGAAACGTTCAACGCTGAACGTCCCACGCTCA
>CAZWQJ010000106.1:0-14251 GCA_964635825.1 uncultured Victivallales bacterium
GGGGAGGGGGGGGGGGGGGGGGGGGGGGGGGGGGGGGGGGGGGGGGGGGGGGAGGACGAGGACGAGTGGAAGGGGGATCAGGGGTTCACCACGCGCAGGATGGTGCGGTCTTCGCCGAGCTGGCCGTCGGAGATGACGGACTCGACATCGGGGTAGAGGACGATGCCGCGCTCGAGGTTGACGACGGGGCTGAGGATGGAGTCGAAGCGGTTGAAGACGCGTTCGATGCTGGCGAAGGCGGTGGGCGAGACGTAGAGGACGTCGCCGGCGGCGAGGGGGAAGTTGCCGATGGCGGAGGCCGGGTCAGAGGCCTTGAGGGCCTTCTTGAGGTTGACCTTGGCGGCGGCGGGTGGGGTGAGGCTGCCGCGGATGAAGACGATGCTGTCGAGTTTGGCGTCGTCGGTGGCGCCGCCGGCTTCGGCGAGTGCTTCGAGGAAGCCCATGGTGCCATGGAGTTCGATGCGGCCGGGGCGGCGCACTTCGCCGAGTACATAGACGGAGTTTTGGCGGGAGGATGCGAGGCGCACGACCAGTTCGGGGTTGCGGTAGTACTTGCCGGTGGTCAGGGACTGCTGAAGTTTGTTTTTCAGTTCGACGGTGGTTAAGCCCTGGGCATGGAGCGCGTCGACGTAGGGGTAGGTGATGTTGCCGAAGGCGTCGACCTGGGTGCGGTAGTCGAGTTCGGGATGGCGGGGGCAGCGCACGTCGAGTTCATCGCCGGGCACGAGGCGGTAATCGGTGGTGCCGGCGCGGTAGTCGGCGTCGAGGCGGTCGAGGGCGGCGGAGCCGAATCGTGGGGTGGGTTTTGAGGCGGCGACGGGGGAGGCGGGGGGTGGCGAGGCGGCATCGATTTCGGGAGCGGTGGTGCAGGACGAGGCCAGGGCGAGGATCAGGATGGAGAGGGAGAGGGAGAGGCGGCGGGGAACATCGAACATCGAACGCCGAACAACGAACATCGAAATTCGGAATGGGGGGTGTTGAGCTTGGCGTTGGGTGATCGTGGGTGGGCGTTGGGTGTTCATGGTCATGATCCATCTGGCCGGCTGTTGGCGGGCGGCGCCGCGGATGTCGCATTGGGAAGCTCTTTATGCACTTTTCGACGGTGGGCTGGCAAGAGAAAGGAGGAGGCGGGGAGAGAGCCCGCGCGCGGAGCGCCCGGGCCACCCACCGGCCTGGTCACGCACGTGGGGGAATATAAATGGGCAAAAACAATTGCGTGGTGGCGTGCTGGATGATAGAGCCGGCGACTATGCATAGAATAGATGTGCGCGGGTGGGTTCGAAGCGGGTGTGTCTGGTTGGTGATGGCGGGGGTGGCGGTGGCGCAAGCGCCGCTGGTGCTGCAAATTCACGGGCCGCCGAGCAACAGCCCGGCGCTGGCCACGGTGTGGAACCGCTCGATTTTTGCGAGCTACTGCGACCCGGGGGCGGAAGCGTTGTTTGTGGAGGAGTCGTCGCAGATTGCGCTGGTGCGCATCACGGCCGTGGAAGAGGCGATGGCGGCCTCCACGAACATGGAGCACTACGTTCATTTGCTGCGGTTGGGGATCAACTCCAACGAAGTGCGGATGTTGCGGGAGCGCGGGGGGCATCCGCTGGCGATGTTTGCGCGGATGCCGGACTGGCTGTCGTCCTCGCCGCATCACGGGCACCGGGTGCCGACGGATCCGTACACGATTTCGCAGGCTTCGCCACCGAGCAACTACGTGGTGTGGGCGGCGATGGTATCGAATACGGTGGCGTATATAAATGGGCACCTCGGGGCGGACATGTACTACGAGGTGTGGAACGAGCCGAACTCGGCGGGGTTCTGGCAGGGGAACGAGACGGCGTACCTGGCGCTGTACAATGCGACGGTGTTGGGGGCGCGCGCGGCGGATCCGCACGCGCGCATTGGCGGGCCGACGGTGTCCTTTCACAACGCCTCGATCGGGACCAACACGACGCCGCTGATTCGGGATTTGTTGCACCATGCGGCGACGACGGCGATTCCGCAGTTGGGGCTGACGCGGCTGCCGGTGGATTTCATTTCGTGGCATGAGTTTGGGACGATGCCGGACGTGACGCTGAGCAATTCGGCGGCGGCGGTGCGGGGGTGGATGGCGGAGGCGGGGGGATTTGCGGGGACGAAGCTGATCATCGACGAGTGGCAGATTTCGGATCCGGAAGGGCCCCCGGGGATCGACGCGCGGCGCGACACCGAGTTTGCCGCGGCCTACAGTGCGGCGATGATTGCGGCGATGGCGCGGGCCGGGATCGACTACCAGTGCATGGCGTCGTTCCAGGATTTTCTGGCGGTATCCAACATGTTCTATGGCGGTTACGGGATGTTGACGAAGGCGCCACGGGTGGTGCGCAAGAGTTCGTATCATGTGCATGCCTCGCTGGACGCCTTTGCGGGCGCGCGGACGATGCCGAGTGGTTGGGCGACGCCGTTGAGCGCGGTGCAGACGGTTCAGCTTGGGGCGATTGCGGGGCGGACGGCGCCGGGCAGCGAGTGGCTGCTGTGGTGCTTCACGCCGCCGTCCAACATGCTGATGCATTCTTCGTACATGCAGATTGTGGATCGGATGCGGGTGGAGGATCCGGCCAGTCTGAGCAACCTGTTGGAGCAGGCGAACGTGACGGATCCGACGGCGTTGCAGCCGTTCATGATGGACTACCTGTACGACGCGTCGACGATGGATCCGATCGACATCGATCCGTATTGGGAGGCGCAATTTGGGGATGCGCGGGCGCTGTCGGTGGCGATGATGAGCGCGTCGACGAACCGCCTGCAGGTGCGGTTGCAGGCGCCGGTGTACTCCAATGTGCCGGCGTTGTATGAATACCGGTTGATCGACGACCGGCACTCGAACGCCCATGCGCACTATCAGCAGGCGCTTACGAACGGGCTGGAAGCGGCCATCACGGCGGCGGTGAGCAACCAGGAGATGACGGTGACGGCGCACGGCGAGCTGGCGCACGACGGGAGCCTGCCGATCGCGCTGGATGTGGGACCGTTCTCGGTGCACTGGATATCGATCACGACCAACGGGGTGGTGAACACGACGTCGACCACGACGCTTGCGAGTACGAGCACGTTGGATACGACGACCACGACGACGACGTCCACGACGTCGACCACGACGGCGCCATACATGGCGCTGAGCGAGGCGCTGGACAACACGCGGCTGGTGTGGACGGCGGGAGGGGACCGCGTGTGGGCTGGGCAAAGCGCGACGAGCCAGGACGGGGTGGATGCGGTGCAGAGCGGGGCGATTGGCCCCGGCCAGCAGAGTTGGCTGGAGACGGTGGTGACGGGTGCGACGAGCGTGGGCTTCTGGTGGAAGCTATCGGCCGAGACGAATGCGGCGCTGGCCTTCGAGATCGACGGGGCACGGCATCTGCATGAAGGCGGCGTTCACGACTGGCGCTGGAACGGGTTTCATGTGCCGGTGGGCGTCCACACGCTGCGGTGGGTCTACGCGAAGAGTCCGCAGGCGCTGCCGGGAGTGGATGGGGCGTGGCTGGACGGGGTGGCGGTGGGGTTGTTTGGCGATGCCCAGCCGCTGGGGAATGGGTGGTACTGGTCGCATTGGTTTGGGACCTTCTATTCGAGCTACGCGCCGTGGGTGTACCACCACGAGCATGCGTGGCTTCGTCCGATCGGTGAGAACTCGCACAACGTGGTGTTCTGGGATCCCGCGATGGGAGCCTGGTGGTGGACGAGTTCGCTGACGTACTCGTATCTCTACCGGTTCACGGATCAGGCCTGGCTGTGGTACCTGCCGGATACGAAGAACCCCCGCTGGATGATCAATTTGAAGACGGGAGTGTGGGAGAGAAGGTAGAGGGGACGCGGAACGGGGAGTGGGGAGCGGGGAAAGGGGAACGCGGAACGCGGAACGGGGAGCGGGGAGCGGGGAGAACGTTCAACATCCAACGCTCAACGTTCAACATTCAACGATGGAACCGCAGAACCCGCCTTCGCTCGGAAGCTTCGGCGAGGCACGCAAGGAACCGCAGATTGGCGAAGTGGGGGAATGGGGATCAGGGGGAGGGGGCGTCGGGGTAGGCGCGGTCTTCGCTCCAGAGTTCGCCGGTGATGGGGTCGTGGAGGGAGGCGACGATGAGGGTGGCGGGGCCGGGGTTGGGGACGAAGACGGCGCGGCGTTGGGCGGGGGCGAGGTCGAAGGTTTCCTCGTGGAGGGTGGTGGTGGTGCCGGCGGCGTCGGTGGCCCAGAGGTTGAGGGCGACGCGGGTGGGGGCGTCGGATTTGTTTTCGGCGGTGGCGAGGCGCTGGCCATTTTGTTCTTCGAAGAGGATGGATGGGAATGGGGCGCCGATGGTCATGACGGCGTAGTCGGTGGAGAGGCAGAGGGTGCGATTGGGGCCGATGGCGGGAGCGGTGGCGGTGACGCCCCAGGTGAGGTCCCAGGCGATGGAGCCCTGTGGGGTGACGGCGTGGATGGCGCCGGCGAAGACGGGCACGTAGATCATGCCGCGGCTGTCGATGGTGGGTGAGCTTTCGACGGGGCCGCCGAGATCCAGTTTCCAGAGCAGGGCCCCATCGGGCGAGAGTTTGTAGAGGTGGCGGTCGTGGGAGGCGACGACGATGGCGCCGTCGGGGGCGATGGCGGGGGAGGCGCGGAAATCGCCTTCGGCGCGGAAGCGCCAGAGGATGTTGCCGTCGGGGGCGATGCAGAAGAGGGTTCCATCGCGATCGCCGATGAGGATGCGGCTGCGGTTATCGATGGCGGGTGTGGCGCGAAAGCCGCTTTGGGTGATCTGGCTGACCCAGCGCACGGCGCCATCGGGGGCGATGGCGTAGAGCTGGCCTTTGTAAGTGGCCTGGATGATGGTGCCATCGTCCATGAGGGCGGGCGAGGCGACGCTGACATCCCCTTCGAGTTCCACCTGCCAACGTGGCTCTCCCAGGGAATCGATGGCATGGAGGACGCCGTTCTGGGAGGTGATGTAGATGGTGCCGTCGACCTGGACGGCGGGTGAGGTGAGGACGCGGCCGCCGGCGTAGTACATCCACTTGAGGGCGCCCTCGGGGTGGATGGCGTAGAGGTTGCCGTCGAACGAGCCGACGTAGATGGTGCCATCGGCGGCGACGGCGGGGGAGCTGCGGATGAGGCCGCCGGTTTTGTAGCGCCAGCGTTCGCGGCCGGCGGGGGAGAAGGCGTAGAGGGCCATGTCGTGGGAGCCGATGTAGACGGTGCCATCGGGGCCGATGGCGGGGGAGGACTCGACCAAACCCTCGGTGGGGACGAGCCACTGGATGTGGCGGAGGTCGGGGCCTTCGAAGGGGCTGCAGCCGGTGCGTCGGTTGTTGCCGCGCCAGGTGGGCCAAGGCGTGCGCGCGAGGGCGAGGGCCGGGGCGGCTTGGGTGGTGGCCTCGGCGAGGTGATTCTGTCCGGGCGGCGCGCGGTGCGGGAAGCGGCGGATGGGGGCTGCGCGGAGGGCGGGCGCGGGCTTGTGGCGCAGGCGGTAGACCTTGTCCAGGGCGCGCGCGACGAGACCGTTGTCGCTGGCGTAGTCGGAGACGAACGCGCCGATGAAGAAGGCGAGTGCGATTACGCAGAAGCTACCGCGAACGCAACGGGTGCGCGTGGCGGGTGTGGGTTCGGCGCCGGGCTCAGATGATTTCGGTGTCGCCATAGGTGAGGTACCAGTTGCGGATGTTCGAGACCAGCGGCTTCAGGGCTTCGTTGTCGGCGGGCCGGTTGCGGTTGACCTGATAGACGATCTGGATTTCGGCGGTGCGCGGATCCTGGGTGAAGCCGGCGAGGGCGAGGGCAGGTGCGACGAGTTCGGGCTGGGTGCAGAAGCAGTAGGCGTAGTCGGCCTTTTGGCGGACGAGGTCCTGGGTGCCGGCGCGGACGAGGGCCGGCAGGGCGGCCTCGTCGCGGAAGCCGAGGTCGACGAGGTAGCCGACGCGGTGGCCCTCCGCGGTGATCTCGACGCGGGTGGTGACGTAGCCGGCGAGGGCACCCTGGGCATCCTCGGCGAGGATGATGCCGTAGGAGACGCCGGGGCGCTGTTCGTGGCGCCAGCGCAGGAGTTCCTGCGAGCGGGCGGCGACGATGGGGAAGCGGCGGCGCATGGATTCCCAGACGGCTTCGACGCGTTCGTCGAAGGCATCGACGCGGCGGGTGCGGAAGGCGCCGGTGGGGATGCGGGCGAGGCGCAGGGAGGTGAGGGCGGCGCCGGCGGTGCGCAGCAGGGGGGCGGCCAGGGCGAGGAGGCGCGAGTGCACGCGCGTGGCGAGGCCGAGATAGATGTTGAGGCGCGCGCGGAAGGGGCGCATGGCGCCGACGTCCTGGTAATCCAGCAGGCGCTTGCCGACTTTGTAGGCGGTGGGGTTCGGATAGCCGAAGCCGACGAAGCCGTTGAAGTTGTCGTCTCCGAGCTGGCGCAGGATGCGGTACATCTCCATCTGCAGGCGCCGGCCACCACGATAATCTTCATCTGAAAAATTATCGAGTAACTGGACAGAGGGTCGGGACTCGCCATTCACGTGGAGGTCGACGTAGACGGCAGCGTGCTGGGCGACGATGCGGTGATCGGATTCGGTTTCGGCGACGACGATGATGGGTTCGCCGAAGCGGGAGCACCAGGAGTTGGCGAAGCGCCAGCGCCAGACATCGACGGAGCGGGTGCGTTTGAAGACGCGGTTGAAGCAGTCGTTGATGCCGATTTCGTCGCCGGCGCGGAAGGGGCGGCAGAGGCAGCCGCCGGTGGTGATGAAGTTTTCGGGGGCATCACGCGGGATCATGGGGTGCTCCTGGGAAGGAAGGGGAAAGAGGGGGAGGGGGGGGGGACCGCTGATGGACGCGGATGGACGCTGATGAGGAAGGGGAACCGCGAATGACGCGTAGGGGAGGGGATGAGGGGCGCTGCCGAATCGGCCGCGATCTGCGTTCATCAGCGTTCATCAGCGGTTCCTCAATGTTGGTTACAGGTAGCCGAGGTCCTGGAGGACGGCGGAGAGTTGGCGGTTTTCGTCTTCGCTGACGGGGCGGATGGAGGAGGCGGCGGAGGCGGGGGTGGGGTCGGCGATGCGGGGTGGTTGGGCGGCGAGGAGAGCGGGTTCGATGACGTCCTGCATGAGGCGGCCATCGAGTCCGGAGGGGATGGGGGCGCCCATGAAATAGAGGACGGTGGGGGCGATATCCATGAGGCTCCACTCGCCGCGGTGGCCGCGGCGGACGCCGGGGCCCCAGACAGCGACGAGGCCGTTCTCCATGTGGGTGCCGCTGAGGCGGCGGGCGGGATGCCAGAGGCCGCCGTAAACCTGGGGCAGCATGAGGCAGCGCCCGTGGCCGACTTCGATGAAGAGGTCGGCGGCCTGGGCGGTGTAGGGGCCGTTGTAGACCTGTTCGCGGCGCCAGACTTTTTGGACGAACGGTTCGGTTTTGCCGGGTTCGCGAATCTCCATGAGGTCGCGGGCGAGGTCGGCGCAGACCTGTTCGTAGGCGGCGCCGGGTTCGACGATGCCCTGGGATTGGCGCCCCTTGAGGTTCACGTAGATGCCCTGCTCGGTGTAGGTGCCGGCGAAGGCGCGGGTGCGGGACCAGTCGATGATGCGGGAGAGGCGGAGGCCTTCGCGTGGGTCGACGCGGTTGCGCAGGAGGGGATACCCCTTGATGGGGATGACGTTCTCGATGGCGGGCGAACCGAACTTGTGGAGGATTTTGTAGAGCAGGTGGTCCCAGCGGTGGTCGACGAGCCAGCGGTATTTGGGCAGCAGGTGGAGGTAGCCGCGCTGGAGGAGCCAGTGATTGAGGTGGAAGGCGCGCTCGAGTGGACCGGCGCCATGATCGGAGGCGACCATGACGACGGTGTTGGCGTCGCAGCGTTCGAGGATGCTGCCGATGGCCTGATCGATGCGGGCGTAGAATTCGGGGATGATGCCGCCGTAGCGTTCGCGGCGGGCGGGGTCGTGGAGCGGGTGGTTAGTGTCGTAGTGCTTCCAGAAGGCATGCTGGATGGCGTCGATGGAGTAGAACACCGGCATGAAGAAATCGGTGGGGTGGTGATCCATCAGGTGGAGGATGGCCTTGATGCGGCGCTCGTTGATTTCGCGCCAGCGGCGGAGGAGTCCCTCGGGCTTATCGAGATAGTGGGCGGCGGCATCGCCATAGACGACCTCGTACTTGGCGCCGATGACGGATTCGAGTTCGCGCAGGAGGCCGGGCGGGTGGGCGAATTCGCCATCGGGTGCGCGGGTGGTCTGGAGGCCGGGGATGAGGAAGCCGTTGACGGGGACGGCCGGGCAGGTGAGCGGCACGTTGATGAGGCCGACGCGGCGGCCGGCATCGCTCAGTTGTTTCCAGACGGGGGCGGCGCGGTTGTAGGTGGCGTTGACGGTGGGGCGGTCGTAGCTGGCGACGGGCGGGGCGAAGAAATCGAAGATGCCATGTTTGCCGGGGTTGACGCCGGTGAGCATGGAGGTCCAGGCCTCGGGGGTGACGGGGGGGACGATGGAGTGGAGGACGCCGCCGCTGCCTTCGGTGAGCAGGCGGCGGAGGTTGGGCATGCGGCCGGAGTCCATGAGCGGCTGGGCGACGTGGAGGGTGGCGCTGTCGATGCCGATGAGGACGACTTTGCGTGGAGAATTGGAGTTCATGGGGTGGAAGAGATTGGAACCGCAGATGGACGCAGATAGACGCTGATTGGGGAGGGGGATCGGAGATAACGCGCTGGCTGTGATCTGCGTTCGTTCGCGTTCATCAGCGGTTTCCGTTCCGTTTTATTCCATGTAGCCCAGATTGCGCATTTGTTCGACGACGCCGCGGAGTTCGTCTTCGGAGAGGCGCTGTTCGTGGTCGGCGGCGGCGCGGGTGTCGTCGGTGGCGGCGGCGGTGCGTGGGGGGTGCTGGGCGAGGTGGGCGGGGTTGATGAGCCACTCGGGGACGCGGCCATCGATGTGGGCGGGGACGTCGATGCCGAGGTGGTAGAGGGCGAGGGGGACGATGTCCTGGATGTGGAGGTTGCGGGAGGCGGGGGCCGGTGCGGAGTTGGAGATGGGGCCGCGGACGAGGCAGATGCCATGGCGGCTGGAGTAGTGGCCGGCGCCGATTTTGTCGGTGGCGGAGACCTGGCGGAAGAGGGTGCCGCCGCCGGGGCCGAACTCGCCCTGGGGCATGCAGGAAGAATCGGCGAAGACGGGGAAGAGGTCGACGCCGCGAGCGGTGTGGGGGCCCTGATAGACCTGCTCCTTGCGCAGACACTCGGCGATCATGGGCTTGCCGGAGGGAGATTTCACGGTGAGGAGGTCGGCGGCGATGGCGTCGCGGACGGCCTCGAACTCAGCGGGTGGGACGGAGCCCTGGGCTTCGCGTCCGGCGAGGTTGACGTTCACGCCATAGGAGAAGGGGGCGTAGTAGGCGCGGGTGGCGGCCCAGTCGACCTGTTCGTGGAAGGCGGGCGGGTAGCGCTTGGGCAGGGGGATTTGGAGGTTGCGCAGGGCGGGCGGGAGGAGGCGCGAGAGGAGGCCGAGGCCGGCCTTGCGCATGATGGCCCAGACGGGGATTTTGCGCATGGCCCAGTGGGCGGGGGCGGCGCGCCGCTTGAGGTAGCCCTTCTGTTCGAGCCAATCGTTCATCATGAAGAAATGGTGGAGAGTGTGGAAGCCGTGGTCGGAGAGAACGACGACGGTGACGTTTTCGCCGGCGGCTTCGACGAGGCGGCCGAGGGCTTCATCGCACCAGCGGTAGGCGCGGCGCACGACATCGCCGAAGAGGGGTGCGAGCTGCGGATCGTAGGCGGGGTGCTGGGGATCCATGAAGCGCCAGAACTTATGGCTGATGACGTCGGTGACGCCGAAGACGGACATGAGCATATCCCACGGGCGGGTGCGCATGAGATGGACGCAGGTGTCGGCCTGGACGCGGGTGAAGGTCTGCCACATCTCGGTGAAGAATTCGAGTTCCGAGCGGACGAGGTCCATGCGGCGGAGGGAGAAGAGGTTGCGGAAGCGGCGGCCCATCTTGAGCATATCGACGACGGATTGCTGGTGGCCGAGTTCCTGCCAGATGCTTTCGGGGTAGGTGGAGACGCGGTGGGATCCTTCGAGGATGGAGACCATGGCGCCGTCGACCTTCATGGCGGGGTACATGCGTGGGATGTTGACGACGAGCGATTGTTTGCCGGCCTGGCCGACGAGGTCCCAGAGGAAGGGGACGCGCACGTCGGCGGAGGAGACCAGGGGGCTGGGGCTGTAGACGTGGAGGTCGCGGAAGAAGTGGAAGATGCCGAGTTTGCCGGGGTTGACGCCGGTGGTGCAGGTGATCCACGCGGGCAGGGTCATGGGCGGCACGGTGGTTTCCATGGGCATGGGGGCGGCGCCGCCGAAGATGCGCTTCAGGTTGGGGAGTTCGCCCGCGGCCATCATGGGGCCCACCAGATCGGCGGTGGCCCCATCCCAGCCCATGATCAAGATTTTGCCGGTGCTGCTGCTCATGTGATCAACCCAAGTAACCGAGATTGCGGAGGTGGTCCATCAGGACGCGTTGTTCCTCCTCCGAGACGGGGGTGGCGGCAGGCGCGTCCAACCAGATGGAGGCTTTGGGGTCGCGGTGGGTGGGGTGTTCGGCGCCATAGGACGGTTCGAAGAGATCGTCGAGCACGTGTCCGTCCATGTCTTCGGGCGGATCGATGCCGAGGAGGTGAAGCATGGTGGGGGCGAGATCGAGTACGCGAACGCCGGCGGCGCGGCTGCCGGGGCGGATGCCGGGAGCGGCGGCGAAGAAGAGTCCATCGCGCCAGCCGCTCCAGGTGGCGACGTGCTGGCCGCTGAGGAAGCCATCGGCGGGGGCGGCGGTGACGGCGTCCTTGTCGGCGAGGGTTTTGCGGACGGCAAAGCCATCGTGGAGGATGAAGAGGAGGTCGGGGGCGTGGGCCGCGACGGGGCCGCTGTAGATTTCGGAGCCTTCGAAGACGGCGGCGACGACGGCTTCGCCGGTGAGGGGGTCGCGCAGTTCCATGAGGCGCTGGCGCAGGCGTTGGACGACATCGGGGCGGTCGGCGGCGGTGAGGGAGCCGTTGGGTTCGCGGCCGGCGAGGTTGAGGTTGATGCCGAAGCTCATGCCGTAGGCCTGGGTGGCGGACCAGTCGACGACGGCGGGGGTGGCGCGCGGCACGCGGCGCGGGACGGGGAGGCGGGAATCGCGGATGGCGCGGGGCAGGCGAGCGAGCAGGGGGCCGAGGCCGACGCGGCGCAGGACATCGGTCATGGGGTAGCGCTTGATGATGGGCTCGGTGAGGGCGAGGCCGTTGCGTTTAAGGAAGCCTTCGGTTTCGAGCCAGCGGTTGACGTTGAAGGCGCGGTGGTAGGAGCTGAAGCCGTGGTCGGACATGATGACGATGGGGGTGCCGGGGGGGGCGGCATCGCGAACGCGGCCGAGGGCGCGATCGACGCGGGTGCAGGCGCGTTCCAGTGCGGTTTCGAAGCCTTCGGCGACGCGGGCATCGTAGCCGGGGTGCTGCGAGTCGAAGCAATCCCAGAGGTGATGCTGGATGGTGTCGGTGATGGGGAACATGGTCATGAGAAAATCCCATTCCCGGGTCCGCATCAGGTGGAGGGTCATGGCTTCGAGCATGTCGGTGAGCAGGTCGTTAAATTCCACGAGGGCGGTGAGGCGTTCGCGGCGCTGCTGGATATGGCCGGGGCCGAGGCGGCGGTTCTTGAGGAAGGCCATGCGGCGTAGTTTGGCGGCGAACTGGCCGACATCGAGGCTCAGTTCTTTTTGGAGTTCGGTCATGAGTTCGGGTGGGTGGGTTTGGACGAGGTGCTGACCGAACTGGGCGCTCTGCGGGGAGATCATGACGCCATCGAAGCGGGAGGTGGGGAAAGAGAGGGGGGTATTGATGACGATCGATTTGCGGCCGTGCTCGGTGAGGTAGTGCCAGATCGACTTTACTTTGACGTGGCTGGTGCCGGTGGGGGGGCCTTCGTCGTAATCGGCGTGTGAGTTGGCGACGAAATGGAAGAGACCGAGTTTGCCGGGGTTGACGCCGCTGGTGATACAGCCCCAGGCGGGGACGGTCTGGGAAGGGATGCTGGTTTCCAGTTGGCCGGAGGCGCCCTCCTGGCGGAGGCGGGCGAGATTGGGCATGAGGCCGCGGTCCATGAAGGGGCCGATCCAGCGCCACGTGCCGCCATCAATGCCGAAGAAGATGCCTTTAGGGTTCATGAATCCAGTCCTGCCGCCGCGCGAATTCGCGCAGGGACGAGCTCCAAATGAGTTGAAAATCATAGCTGGCGCGGGCGGCGTAATACGAGCTTTTTAAGCGGAATGGTAGAAATGCGCGCATGCCGAGCGGGCGTCGTGCGAAGGCGAGGAGGAGCCAGGCGAGGGCGAGGGTGCGGAAGGCGGTGGCGCGGATGAGGAGGGCGGGGCGCGAGGTGTGGTGGAGGCGGAAGGAGACGTAGGAGTTGTCGGCGCCGTGGTTGCGGTATCGGTGGCAGAGGCCGGGGACGGTCATGCGGTTGGCGCCGACGCGGTGGAGGACGGAGGCCTCGGGGGCGTAATGGATGGGGTCGCCGGCGTCGGCGAGTTTTTTCAGGAGGCCGGACTCGCCATCGCCGAGCCAGCGGTCGCCGACGCATTCGGGGTTGAAGCCGCCGAGTTGGTAGAGGCGGTCGATGCGGACGGAGAAGTTGCAGCCGAAGATGCCTTCGTCGTGGCGGACGGTTTTGAGGGTGGGGCCGCTGTCCATGAGCGAGAGCATGTAGGGGGGGACGACATCGAGCCAGTCGGGGCGGGGGGCATCCCACTGGGGGTAGACGGGGCCGCCGACGCAGATGCCGCCGTGGTGGTCGTAGACATCGAGCAGGGCTTCGAGCCAGCGCGGGGCGCAGAGGACATCGTCATCGATGAGGGCGAGGATGGGGCTGTGGGCGGCGGCGGCGGCGGCATGGCGGGCGCGATGGAGGCCGGGGCGGGGTTCATGGAGGTAGCGGATGGGGCGGTGGAAGTCGCGGGAGAAGGCGTCGACGGTGTCGCGCAATTCGGGTTGGGGGTTGTTATCGACGACGAGGATTTCGAATTGGTCGTGGGGGAGGGATTGGCTGCAGACGCTGGCGACGGCATCGCGGAGGGTGGGGCTGCGGCGGTAGGTGGGGATGGCGACGGTGGCGCGGAGGGCGCGCGCACCGGGCTCCGAAGGGGGCGTGTTCATAGATAGCCGAGGTCGTGGAGGACGGAGGTGATCTGGGCCACGTCGGTGTCGGTCATGCGGGCGCCGGCGTCGTGGTTGGCGAGGGCGCGGACCTGGGCGGCGAGGCGGGCGGCGGCGTCCGGTTGTGCGGCGGACGCGTCGAGGCGTTCGTGCGGATCGCGGAGCAGGTCGTAGAGCGCGGCGTGGTCGGTGCGGCGGTCGAGGACGAGTTTGTGGGGTGGGCTGCGCAGGGAGGCGTAGCTGTGAAGGGGCTGGTCCCACTTGGTGGCGGACTCTTCGAAGAACGTTTCGCTATAGGCGGGGCGGTCGCCGGAGAGGTTGTAGAGGGACTGGCCGGTGGTGGCGGGGTCGGTGCCGGCGGGGGGCTGCCAGGCGGGAAAGCCGAGGGCCTGCCAGAGGGTGGGGGCGATATCGACGAGGCGGACCTGTTCGTGGCGCGCGTTGCCGCCGCCGAGTTCGGGTGCGCGCACGACGAGAGGGATGCGGAGGGTGGGATCAAAGACGTACCAGCGGTGCCCGGGCTCGTGCAGGCCAAAATCGTTGCCGTGGTCGGCGGCGAGGGCGACGGCGCAATCGGCATCGAGGCCGCGCTGGCGCAGGGTTTCGAGGATGGTGCCGACGGCGGCATCGACGGCGCGCACGCGGCGCAGGTGGACAAAGGGTTGGTAGGAGAGGGCGCTGTCGTCCTCATGGGCGTCGAAGAGATGGATGAAGAGGAGGAAGCGTTCGTTGGGGGCGCGGGCCTCGAGCCAGCGGCAGGCGGAGGCGGCGACTTGCTGACCGTCGCGGCGCTGGATGGTGAGGGTGGCATCGCGCATGGCGGGTTCGGGGCCTTCGGCCATTTCGTAGGTTTCGAAGCCGCGGTTGAGGCCGTAGGCGGGCCCGAGGACATTGGCGCCGACGAAGGCGGCGGTGCGGAAGCCGGCGTCGCGGCAGCGTTCGGCGAGGGTGGCGCAGGCCGGCGCGAGTTTATCGCCGATGAAGCGGCGGACGCCGTGGTTGGGCGGGGTGAGGCCGGTGAAGAGGGAGGCGTGGGCGACGGGGGTGAAGGGGGCCTGGGTGATGGCCTGGGTGTA
>CAZWQJ010000107.1:0-14232 GCA_964635825.1 uncultured Victivallales bacterium
GCCGATCGAGATGTCCGATGTTGGGCCGCGCCCGCGCGGCAGAAGGGAAGCGACACGATGAGCCAACGCAACCAAGCCTTTTTGCGAAACCTGTATTCGCGAGGCCCATTTGAGCGGCACGGGTTGGTCTGTTCACCCAAGATCGTCTCGATTCCGCAGCACCCGGACTACGACTTCACGCTTTCGGATAAGCCGGTGGAGAACTGGGTGCCATGGGTGGTGGAGAACTACCGGCGATACGCGGCGCTAACAGACGCGGTCGGCGACGACGGCGTTCCGTTCGCGTGGCTCCAGACGGGGACGCATCTGTATGCGGCCGCGTTCGGTTGCCCGGTGCACACTTACAAGGACAACAACGCCTGTGCGATCCCGCTCGTGTCGTCCGAGAAGGAAGCGGACCGGTTGGAGACGCCCGACATCTGGAGCAGCCCGGTTTTGTACCGGGTGTTTGAGTTGGCGCGCGCGGTGCAGAAGGAACTGGGGCCGGATATTGATTTGGGGCCGCCGGACATGCAGAGCGGTTTCGACACAGCCGCGCTGATCTGGGACAAGGGCGACTTCTTTTGTGCGATCACGGACGAGGGGCGCCAGGACTCCGTCCACCGGTTGGTGGACAAGTGCGCCTTGTTGTTCAAGACGTTCCTGCTGGAGTTCCGGCGCGAGTTTCCGCGGGCGAGCTCCTGCCACTGCCCGGTCGTGTGGGCGCCGCCGGAGATGGGGCCGTGGCTGTCTAACGACGAATGTGGTGCGATCAGCACGACTCTCTTTGACCGGTTTTGTCTGCCGGAACTGGTGGACCTCGCCACGACGTTCGGCGGGCTTGGCATGCATTGTTGCGCGACCGCGGAGCACCAGTTCGAGCGCTTCAAGCAGATCCCGGGCTTCTACGCATTCAATCGGGTCGCGGCGCGCCAAGGCTACGCGCCCATACTGAAGCACTTTGGCGGCCCCACGGCACCGGTGCATGTGCTGGCCTGGCTGGATGATGCCGACATGGCGATGCTGATACGCGAGGCCCCGACCGGTACGCGCTTCATCTTCAACAAGACCGGTGTTTCGGAGGAGGAGGCCAAGCGCTGGCTGGAAGCGATGCGGGCTCTGTGTCCCCAGACGGCTAAGGGGTAAGCATGGCCTCGCATGCATGGCCATGCGCGCGGCGGCATTGGGGGCGATCAGGCCGGTGCGTCAGACGCCAGGACCGGGGGCGCGGCGCGGTGGGTGCGATCGCGTGCGGGACCTGACCGCATGCAATCCAGTGCGCCGGCCACATCCATCCAGGGAGTGCCGTCGGTGTGCGAGATCCACTCCCAGGTCAGGCGCCATACCGATGGCACGACGCACAGGTCGCGGTAATATTCGGGCGCGATACGGCGAACATCCCGGATGCGGGTGAGGGGGATCCATGGGAAATCATGGTGCTCCACGTGGTAGAGCTCCCCGAGAGTCAGCCAGTTCCAGATTTCGGAACCGGCATACGACACCGTCGGCTGGAAGCCGTTGCGGGCGACGGACAGATGCTGCATCAGCCAGAAGCCCGCATAGGGATGGCCGAAGGCGCCGAGCGAGAAGGCGGCTGCCAGCCGGAAGTACAGCAGGCACCAGATGCCGCCCAGCGCGAAGGCGAGGCCCATACCCGCGTACTTGGCGAGAAGCAGCACCACCAGTCGGCGGTTCTTCAGGGTCATGCGGGGCTGGGGGATGCGGCCGATGAGGTGCTCAATCACCAGGATCTCGAAAGTGAACATCGCGAACAGGCTGAGCCAGAGGAACCGGCCGATGCGGGTGCGCGCGGCCCAGCGGGGGACGACGGCCCAGTGTCCGTGCATGGTAATGTCAGGGTCGCCGGCGTCGCCGGTGTGGGCGTGATGGGGGATATGGTATTGGTAGTAGTAGACGTAGAAGTTCGGGCCGCTGGTGCCGAGGGTGAGGTCGCCCACCAGCGCGAGGAATCGGGTGAACCGGCGATGGCGGGTATGGCACGACTCATGCGTCAGCTGCTGCAGCGCGTAGGCGCAGAAGGCCCCGACCGTGGCGGCGAGGACCAACGCCCATAGCCCGATAGTGAGGCTGTGCGCATGCAGGGCGATCCCCGCGCCTACGGACAAGTGGATGAACATGGCCGCAAGCATCATGGCCGGATACACGGCGGGGTTGGTCGCCTTGAGTTCCAGCATGCCGGGGTGTTGGCGCAGGATGCCCTGCCGCCGCAGGCGGTGCCAATCGTGGCCGGCGAGGGACTCGGGCCGCTCGCTGCCCGTGCGGATCTGGCATGCCGGAATGTCGACGTCGTCCGTGGAGCCGGACTCGAAGAACGACACACGGTAAATCGTGTTGCCACCTTCCGCGCGTTCCCCGGCGGACCTGGACGACAGGATCTTCGCGCGCTCGAACAGCCCGCCGCGCCAGGCCCAGACTGTTTCGCCGACGGGCAACGGCGGCATGGGATCGATATACAAGCGACGGCCGAGGCGCGCCGGCGATGAGGTGGTCATCCGGCGCTCGATGGCGGCGATCAACGCGATGCCGGCGAACGTCACGGAAGCGAGTACAATCGCGGTCAGCATGGTTCCTGCCTTCGTCCATCTACGCGGTCGTCCGAGGAAATCGAGCGAACGCCGAGGAGGAATTGTGAATAGGCGATGCCATGAATGCGCTCCACACCCGAGGAGCGACTTGGTCGCATCGACGTGATGCAGCGTACGACACGGGCTCCCGGAACGCGAGCAAGAAGTTGGGGCCGTCGACAGAAGTGGAAATTCCCGCTCGTTCACCGTATGGTTGAGGTGATGATGGACGATGGTCGGCGATCGGGGGACGACATGCGGAGACAGTCGCAGTGGGCCGTGTTGGCCGTGGGGTTTGTAATGGGAGGGGGCGCCATGGGTAGGGCAGCGGACGTGCAACCGGTGAGGGACCGACAGATTCCCCTGTTGATGAAGGCGGCACCGCTGGCGTGCGGGGTTGCCGGCATGGGGCGTGCGGATGCGTGGTATGAGAGCACTTTCGGCGGGGTGACTGACGGGTGCGCCAATCCGCGGTTGCCATTCTCGTTTCGCAGCGAGGGGGAGGACAGCCACGACCGCATGACGAATTGGCCGTGCCGGGTTGAGGACCGATCCGTCGACGGCGTGGAGACGCGCACGTTGCGCTTCGAGGATCCGGCGACGCAGTTGGAGGTGCGGTTTGAGGTCACGCGCTACCGCGACTACCCGGCCGTGGAGTGGGTCGTGCATTTGCGCAACAACGGGACCCACAACACGCCCATCCTGGAGGACATCGCGGCGCTTGATTATCGGCTTCCGATTCCGAAGGATCATGGGTGCCGCGTGCACACGGCGCGCGGCAGCGCGGCTATGGAGACGGATTTCGAGCCGTTGACATACGACATGGGACCGTCAGCGGCGAACCCGATGTGTGTCACCCCGCGCGAACAGTGGCCGCTGCTCTTTGAGTCCGTGGGCGGTCGTTCCTCTAGCGCGTTCGCAAACCGGGGTAGTCAGTTCGCGGGCTGCAACAGCGATGGGGGCACGCTTCCGTTCTTTAACGTGGAGGCTCCGGGGCACGGCGTGATCCTGGCGCTGGGCTGGACGGGGGATTGGGCGGTGCGCATGTGGCGCTGGTCTCATGGGGCGGTGGCGGTGCGCGGCGGGATGAAGAAGACGCACCTGACGCTGTATCCGGGCGAAGAGATCCGTTCGCCGCGCGTGCTGGCGCTCTTCTGGGAGGGCGACCTGCTGGAGAGCCAGAATCTGCTGCGGCGATTTCTGCTGACGCACCATGTGCCGCGGCGCAACGGCGATGTGTGGCGCGCGCCGATTTCGTTCGCGGTCTGGGGCGAAAACCGGGCGCAGAAGCAGCTCAAGAAGTTGGCTTGGTTCGCCGAGAACCGGATTCCCATCGACAACTTCTGGATCGATGCGGGCTGGTATGGCGACGGTGAGTTCAATCTGGGCGCCGACACGTTTGGGACGGAGTGGGTCAAGCGCGGTGGCGACTGGTGGCCGAATGCGGGTGCGTACCCCGAGGGCATGCGCCCGATCGGGGAAGCCGCGCGCGAAGCCGACATGGACTTCACACTGTGGGTGGATGCCGAGCGTGCGTATGCGGGGACGCGCACCACGCGCGAGTACCCGGAGTGGTTCCTCGGTCCACGCAACGAGAGCTACCTCCTGAACTTGGGCCTGCCCGCGGCGAGGCAGTACATCACGGAGGTTGTCTCGGGACTGGTGCGCGACGGCCTGGTGACGTGCTATCGGCAGGACTTCAACGTGGATCCGGCGGACTACTGGGCTTCCCATGATGCGCCGGACCGGGTGGGCATAACGGAGATCCGCCACATTGAAGGACTCTATCAATACTGGGACGAGCTGTTGGCGCGTCACCCGGGCTTGATGATCGACAACTGCGCAAGCGGCGGGCGGCGCATCGATCTGGAGACGATCTCGCGCAGCATCCCGCTGTGGCGCAGCGACTATCAGTGCGTGTCGAACTTCACGGCTGAGGGAATGCAGGGGCAGACGCACGGGCTGGCGTCGTGGGTGCCGCTCAGCACGGGGGCATCGCCGCGACAGGATACGTATCAGTTCCGCAGCGCCATGGGGCCTGGCATGGTGATCGGCACGGATCTGAATCCGACCCGGGACCCGGAAGGGAATCTGGAACCCTGGGCCGCCTACGATCCCGCGTGGCTGCGGGCGCGGGTTGAGGAACAGCGCGTGGTTCAGCCCTACTTCTACGGCGACTACTATCCGCTCCTGCCGTATTCGCTGGGAGAAGGCGGGTGGTCCGCATGGCAGTGGCATCGCCCTGATCTGGGTGGGGGCGTGGTGCAGGCTTTCTGCCGTGCGGGGAGCCCGTTCGAGCGCGTTCGACTCAAGCTGCGCGGTCTGGTTGCGGAGGACGTCTACGTGATCACCGATCTGGATGCGGGCTCGTCGGAAACGGAGATGACGGGCGCGGCGTTGATGACGGCGGGGCTGAGCCTGGGAAGTGGAGAGGAGCGCAAGGCCTTCCTGATTCGCTACGCGCTGAAGAACGGGGACGCATCCGCCGACCGGTGACCGCGCGGGCGGGTGAATGTGTTGCATGGTGGGCTTTGGGCTTTACGCGCGGTTCTGGATGAAGGAACCGTTGGGGTGGATGGGCTGTGTGGCGCTGATCGTGGCGGTGCTGGGGGTGGCGCTGCTGGGCGGTGGGTGAGGGCGCGGCACGGGCGGCTGCACGATTAAGTTGAGAAGCGGGCGCGGACATGGCATATCATCGTCCGCATCGCCATCGCAGGCCCGGGTGCGGGCGATCACACACGCTTACGAACAAGGAGAGACGTCATGGCCATGGAGTTGAAGCCGAACTGTGCGAATGCGCTGGTGGTTCCCACGAGTATGGGGGTGCGCATCACGCCGCCCGATGGGCAGCCCGTGCACAGCAGCGACACGTTCTTCATGCAGGCGACGAGCGCGGAAACCAATGTGGCCAGCGTGGCGGCGTACCTGGGGTTGCCGGTGAAGGTGCTGACGACGTTCGTCAAGGACAGCCCGATTGCGCGGATGATCAAAGACAACCTGGCGAGTCGCCATATGGCGTACGAGGGCAAGGATGTGGAGCAGGGCGGGCCGTGGGGCTACCGCCACCAGTTCAACATTGCGGACAGTGGCTGTGGGTCGCGCGGCCCGCGGGTGCATAACGACCGCGCCGGCGAGGTGGGGCGCACGCTGAATGTGAAGGACTTCGACCTGGACCGGATCTTCGGCAAGGAAGGGGTCCAACTGCTGCACCTGTCCGGGCTGATCGGGGCGCTGTCGCCGGAGACTGGGCGCTTCTGCCTGGAACTGGCGCGGGCGGCGAAGAAGCACGGCACGCGCATCTCGTTCGACTTGAATTACCGTGCGTCCTTCTGGAAGGGCCGCGAGAAGGAATTGAGCGCGATCTTTGCAGAGATTGCGAGCATCTCGGACATCCTGGCCGGCAATGAGGAAGATTTCCAGCTGTGCCTGGGGATCCAGGGCCCGGAGGCGGGGGGCAAGGATCTGGCGGCCAAGATCGAAAGCTTCAAAGAGATGATTACGCGGGTGCGGAAGTCGTACGGGAATGCCTCCGTGTATGCGACGACGCTGCGCGAAGTGATTACGGTGAACCGCCACCTGTGGGGCGCGATCATGGCCGAAGGGGACCGATGGCATGTGGTGGAGCCACGCGAGATCACGGTGCTCGACCGGATCGGCGGCGGCGATGGTTTTGTGGGCGGGATGCTCTACGCGATCCTGAAGGGGTGGGCGCCCGAAAAGTGGGTCCAGTTCGGTTGGGCGAGTGGTGCGCTGGCGACGACCGTGCTTACGGACTACGCCCAGCCGGCGGACGAAGAGGAAGTCTGGAGCATCTGGCAGGGCAACGCGCGCGTCAGACGTTGATGGGGTGAGGGGACGCTCGGCGCAGCCTCGCGCTCCAGTCTGCTTGGCTGGAGCGCGAGGCTGTGCCGAGCGGGAAGGAATCGGATGCCGTTGTTCTATAAACCATCTGACGGCGTCGCCGCGAACTGCATCCCGTTTTTCTGGGATGGGCAGTACCACCTTTTCTACATGAAGGACGTCGGCGAGGGGACGTCCTGGTTTCATAGTGTCACGCGCGACTTCGTGGCGTTTGAGGACTGGGGCGAGGCGCTGCCACGCGGCGGGGTGGGCGACCCGGATCTTCAGGTGCGTGCCGGCTGCGTGCTCCATGCCGACGGGGTGTTTCACAGCTTCTACACGGGGAGCAATCCGCAGTTGCGTCAGGCTGGCGGCCCGGAGCAGGTGGTCCTGCATGCAACCAGCCCGGACCTGCGGACGTGGAGCAAGGACGGCGAATTCCGGTTGGCGGCGCCGGCGGATCTGGGCTATGAGCCGCACGACTGGCGCGATCCCGTTGTATTTTGGAACAAGTCTTCTAGCGAGCACTGGATGCTGCTGGCGGCGCGTCGGGGGACGGGGCCTTCGCGCGGCCGGGGCTGTACGGCGCTTTGTGTGAGCCGCGATCTGAAGCAGTGGGACGTGCGTGAGCCCTTTTGGTCGCCGGATGCCTACGCTGCGCACGAGAGCCCGGACCTTTTTCGGATGGGGGCATGGTGGCACCTGGTCTATTCGACGAGTTCGGACCGGAGCGTGACTCACCACCGTCGGAGCAAGACGCTGGCGGGCCCGTGGGTGGCATCGGCGGATGATGCGTTCGATGGACGCGCGTATGCCACGGCCAGGACGGCGGGCGATGGTCACCGCCGCTATGCGTTCGGGTGGTTGTGCACGCGCGAGGGCGACTCGGACGATGGGAGCTGGCAGCGGGGCGGGAGCCTGGTGGTGCACGAGTTGCGCCAGCAGAAAGATGGCTCGCTCGCGGTACGTCCGCCGCGTCCCGTTCTGGCGCCCTACGGGGAACCCGTTGCGTTGACGCCGCGCGTGGTGACCGGGAATTGGCGGATCCATGACGGGATGTGCTCCACGGCCGCGCGCGGTCGGTCGGCCATGCTGCACCTCGGGCCGCTGCCCGAGACATGCGTTTTCGAGGTTGGTGTGACGGTGCGCGGCGAGGCGGCGGTGGCGGGGGTGTTGCTGCGGGCCGACGATGCGCTGGAGCGGTATTACCAGGTGCGGCTGGAAGCGGCGCGGCAGAGAATCGTGATCGATCGCTGGCCGCGGGCCGGTGAAGAACCGTTTATGGTGGAGCGCTTGCTGCGCATTCGTGCGGGGCGGACGGTGCAGTTGCGTGCGCTGATTGATGGCACCTGCCTGGTGGTGTACGCCAACGACCGTGTGGCGCTCTCCTGTCGGATGTACGCGCACCGGCTTGGTGGGGTGGGACTGTTTGCGGCCGATGGCGATGCGCGGTTTGAACGCATGCAAATTCTGGGACATACCGGGGGCCCACGATGAACGCGATGCTGGTGGATGCGGGGCGGGTGAACGGCCGTGTCTGGCACGGGGCCGGTTCGGCGGGGCCGGCGGCCGAGTTTGCGCACTACGCCGGGCTGCTCACGGGCGGGACGCTGCCGGTAACCGGCGGCGTGTGTGCGCCCCAATCGGGCGGCGTGTGTGTCGTCATCGGTGACTATGCGGACCTGCAGGTTGGGGAGTGGGCGGAAGCGGTGGTGGCGCTGGCCGATGCAGCCCCGGACGCCTACCTCGTCCGGACGCTCGATGAAGGTGCTGGGGTGGTGTTGGTGCTGTGCGGGCGCAGCCGATTGTCCACATACTATGCCGTCTACGATCAACTGGCCGCATGGGGAGTCGGGTTCTACTTCGATGAGGTACGCGTGCCGCGCCTGGAGCGGCTCGTGGTGGCCGCGGCGAACCGGGTTGAATGTCCGCAGGCCGCGATACGGGTGTACAAGCCGCAGGTGCTCGGTGATTACTCGCGCCGACATTCCTTCTGGTTCTGGGACCAGGCGCGCTGGGAGCAATCCATTCGCTGGTGTGTGCAGAATCGTCTGAACACGGTGCATCTGCATTGTTTTGCGGGGATGAACTGGGTGGCCTACCGCGCGCATCCGGAGGCACGTGTCACGAACGACCCGGTGATGGCCACGGAGGCACGCATTCGCATGGCGCAGGAACTGATCCGCTATGCGCATGGTTTCGGGCTGAAGATGTGGATTGGGTTTGTGACGAATGGGGCTCCGTACGCGTACGCGGACGCGCATCCCGAGCAGGCATGCACGGGTGTCGGCGGCGTTTATGAAGGCGACCTTTGCGGCCGGGCCGGACGCGCATTTTTGGAGGCGACGGCGGCGGAGTACATGGACACGTACGCGGAGGCGGACGGGTTTGTCTTCTGGCCGCCCGAGGGCAACTGCTATTGCGCGGATTGCCAGTCGGGGCGCTCGTTCGCGGACCTGGTGCGCGGCTACTACGACCACTTGCGTGCGCGCCATCCCGGGAAGGAAGCGGTGCTGCTGGACTGGAGCCTGCCGGCGGGCGCGGGGGCGCTTCCGGCGGACATGACCGTGCTCAACATGCACGAGTTCTCGCAGTTGCCGCCTTATCTGGCGCGCGGGGCCACAACCGTCTTCGATCTCATCGTCAACTGGGACACGGCGTCGTGCACGACGGTGTCGCCGCGCGTGCATGACATGCATCGCGAGATGGTGCGGACGCTGCACATGGGTGTGAAGGGCTTCGAGGCGCATCTTGTGAGCGCGTTCTCGGGGGAGTTGAACATCCAGGCCTTTGCCGAGATTGCGTGGGATCCGGAGGCGTTTGTGCCGGAGGCCTTTGTTGACCGATACTGCGCGCGCTACTATGGCGACGGGTCGGCGGCCCTACGGGATGCGCTGGGGCACCTGGAGGCGGTCTGGACGCCGCCGTTCAATGCGTACACGAGTGTCCTGGTCAGCCGGTTTCATCACTGGGCGGTGCCGGGTGACCGCGCGGCGAACGCGCTCTCCGAGTTGACGTACTACGAGGATGCCCCGGGCGGGATCGGGCCTGTAAAGGTTCACCGGCGCGTGCCGCGTGAGCAGATGCTGGAGGTTCTGCGGCAGGTGGAGGCCCATCTGGCCGCGGCGTGCGATTGCCTGCGTGCGGTGCCTCCCGGAGGCGAGGAGATTCGATTCTTGCAGGTCAGCGCGGAGTCCCAATGGCGCTATGCGCAGTGGACGGCCAACCGGTACCGGGTCTGCGTGGCGCTGGCGGAGGTTCAGGAACTGGCGACGCGCGGGGAGTGGGCGGCCGCGGCGGCGCGGGCCGAGGAGGGGCGCCGGAATCTGGAGCAGGCGCGCACGGCCTTGCTGGCTCTGAAGGTGCTGATGGATGCGAATCTGCCATGGTTCGAGACGCAGCGATGCGTGGCCGAGCGCGATCTGGAAACCTGGATTGGCAGCCAGGCGGTGGCGGACGAGGTGAATGACCTCTATGCGTCATCGGTCATTGGCGGCCGGTGCATGCCGACGGCCGGTCTCCGCAAATTGGAGCTGCTGGTGGCGGCGGCGGAACAGGCGGTGCAGGCGCAATCGCCAGTACCACTTAAACCGTCCCTGGAAGAATTGGCGCCGTATGTGCGCTACCCGCAACAGCGCGATCGCATCCTCCGCGCCATGCAGGAGCGCTTGGCGAAGGCGTGAGTGCGGATTCCGTGCTCAGGTGGCGGGTGAGGATTCGACGACGCGCGGGGCCTCAAAGTAGCCGAGCTCGCGCAGGCGGTTGATCCAGAGCTGCCGATCGGGACTATGGCTGGGGTTGGCGATCCAGCGCGCGGAGTACAGGTGGTTGCGCCGCGGGCGAAAGGCGTCGAGCCCGATTCTGACATTGTCCCCGCCCTGGCGCCGCAGGAACTCGGCCTCTTCGGGTGTCTTCGGGTTGTTGTAATAGACAACGGTGCACATGCGGCGATCCTTGCTGCCGCCGTAGGAGGCATGCCACAGGCGCAGGTCGAACGCGATCACATCCCCGGGCTGGCTCTCCAGAATCTGGCTGGGCACTTCGCGAATCGGGCTGGCGTAGAGGGTCTCCGAGAACTCCTTGGTGAAGGGGAACAGGCGGTGGGTGGCGGGGATGACGCGCAGGGCTCCGGTCTCGGCGGCGACGGGCTGCAGGTAGAAGGCAAATTTGACGCCGTACTGCAGGGGGCTGACGGTGTCGGGATGCCAGCCGGTGTTGCCGGTGTAGCGGTTGGCGTCGATGGCGATGCCCAGGACATCGGGGCCGAAGAACTGGCGTGCCGGCAGCAGGAAGCGGGGGTCTTCCAGCAGTTGGGCAAAGAGCGGTGTGTCCTCATCCATCATCATGGACCAGTGGCGCTTGGTGCCGTCATAGGGCGCGTGGGTGTACTGGCTGGTCAGGGTTTGGTCGAACTCGCGGTTGATGACGGCAAGCTCGTCGGACGAAAAGACGTTTCGCATGACGAGGTAACCGAATGTTTTGAAGAAGCGCACCTGTTCGTCCGAGACGGTCGTGGTTTGCATGATGGTCCCCCCGAAGTCACCCTTGTTCCCAGTCCCCGTCGAGGAACGTAGCTGCATGCGGCGTGGGCCGCAAGCGGCAAGCGGCGGGCGTATGCGTCGATTCCGATTGCGGGCGTGATCGGCAAAGGGGCATTGTGATTCCAGTGCCGGTGGTGGAGCGGGTGGGTGCGGATCCCGCAGGCGTCTCCAGATTCGGGCGATACCGACAGGGACACGTGTGGCGGGGTGAAGGGTGTATGTGATGGGGTGGCGTTGGTCTATTAGGGCATGTGTGGTGCTGGCGGCATGCGTGGGCGGCGCTCGCGCGGGGGGAGTGGCTCTCGCCATGGGCAATACCGATCGCGTCGTCACGATTCACCTGGCACCTGGCGGCGACGATGATCGCGGCGAGGGCACGGTGGTGGCCCCGTATGCGACGCTGGCGCGGGCGCGCGATGCGTTGCGTGTGCGGCGGCGGGAGACCCCGGGAGCCTTGGCGGAGGTGATCCTGGCGCCCGGCGACTATCCGCTGAACGAGTCGTTCGCGCTGACGGTGGAGGATGGCGGTACGTCAGAGGCGCCGGTGGTCTACCGGGCCATGGAGCCGGGGACTGCACGTGTGTTGGGCGGTCGCGTTCTTCAGGGGTTTGAAGCGGTGAGCGATGAGGGGGTGCTCGCGCGGTTGACGCCGGCAGCGCAGGCGCACGTGCGGGTTGTGGATCTGGCGGCGGCAGGCATCGAGGACGTCGGGGCCTTTGCGTCGCGCGGGTTCGCGCGTTCGATCGTGCCGGCGCATGCGGAACTATTCTACGGAGGGCGGCCGCTGACTGTGGCGCAGTGGCCGAATGCGGGATCGTACGCGCGCATCGAGGGTTTTGTTTCCGGTAACAGCAACGAGTGGGGCGATGCCGTTGGCGAGCTGTCCGCCGGATTCTACTTTCGCGCTCCCCGGCTGAAGCATTGGCAGGCGTCGGATGATTGGTGGGTGCATGGGTACTGGTGCTGGGACTGGGCCAACTCGTATGAACGCGTTGCGAAACTGGACACGGATGCGGGGACAATTCTGACGGCCCCACCGCATGGGCAATACGCGTTCAAGACGGGACAGCGGTTCTTCTTTCTGAACGTGCTGGAGGAACTGGATGAGCCCGGCGAGTACTATCTGGATCGCGTCGGCAAATGCCTCTATCTGTGGCCGCCGGAGGAGACGGGTTCGGGTGAAGCGCTGCTTTCGATGTTGGCCGCCCCGCTGGTTCGCGCGGACGAGGTGAGTCATGTGGAGTTCCGCGGGTTGACGCTTGAAGGGGGGCGCGCCAGTGGCCTTGAGATCCACGGCGGTTCCCATGTGGTGGTTGAAGCCTGCACGATTCGCAACATGGGCAACCGTGGAGTATGGATTGGGGGCGGAGCGGATCACGCGGTGCGGGGCTGCGACATCGGCTACACGGGTGACAGCGCGGTGGAGGTGACGGGTGGCGATCGCAAGACGCTCACCCGCGCCAACCATGTGATCGAGGATTGCCATCTTCATCACGTGGCGCGGTGGACGCGCACCTACCAGACCGGCGTGAATGCCAGCGGTTGTGGCATTCGAATCGCGCACAACCTTATCCACGATGCCCCGCACACGGCGGTTCTCTTCTGGGGAAATGACCTCACGATCGAGGCGAACGAGATTTACCGGGTCTGCCTTGAAACCGGCGATGCCGGCGCGCTCTACACGGGGCGCGACTACAGTTATCGCGGCAACCGGATCCTGGACAACTTCATCCACCACCTGGGGCGCCTGGACGGCAAGTCGATGGGGACTTGTGCGATCTACATGGATGACTGCGTGAGCGGCCATGATATCGCCGGCAACGTGGTGTGGGGCGGCGATGCGGTCTGGCTTGGGGGCGGACGCGACCACGTGATTCGCGACAACGTGTTTGTGGACTGCGAGGATGGCATCCAGTTCGATGCGCGCGGCTTGGATTCGAATCCGGTGTGGAGCAACATGGTCCACACCACCATGCGGGGGCGGCTGGAGGATATGAACTGGCGCGAGGCACCCTACGCGGAACGTTTCCCGGAACTGGCGCCGCTGGCGGGCTACCTGGCGGCGGGGATGGGTGTGCCGCCGGAGCACAATGTGAGTCTACGCAACCTCGGCAAACCGGCCACGCGACACCGTTGGGACGGCAAGCCGGTGGAGACGGGGTGGTTGGTGGAGTCGGGATGCGTGGACGATCCCACGCCGGGGTTCGTGGATGCGGCCTGGGGCGACTTCCGGTTGCGGCCGGATGCGCCGGTGCTGGCGCAGGGTATTCGCGCGCCGGCGCTGGAATCCGTGGGGCCGCGCCGGGGATCGTATGCGTGGAGCCCGTGCGTGCGCTCGAGTCTCGCGGTGAGTGCGTTGCAGGATACGTCGGTTGCGCTTCAACTGGGGCTACGCAACGAGAGCGATACGACCGCAACGGGGGTCATGGTCATGGGGGCTGAACGCGTTTCCTATACCCTCGAGGCCGGCGAGACGCGTCTGTGGACGCGCACCATGCCACTGCGCCCGGGGCTGCAGGTGATCGGGGCCCATGATGAGACTGGCCCGGCGCGGCCCTTGCAGGTGTCCGTGGTTGGAGCGGGCCCGGCACTCATGGTGCGAGCGGCATCGGGAGTCTTCACGGAAGCGGATGTGCTCGCCGGCGACCCGTTGGAGGGAAGCGTCCTCGCCATGGATCCGCCGTGCTCCTACCGTGTCCATGCGAGTTGGTCTGCCGAGGGGCTGGACGTGGTGGTTGAGCGGGGCGATGCCACGCCGATGCGGAGCGGGGTGGATCCGGAGCGGAATCCTGACAATGGCTGGTGCTCCGACAGCTTTCAGATTCGCGTGCAGACGGACCAGGTCGTCAGTTACACGATCTGGCCGGTCACGGAGCGCGGCGAGATCGCGATCCAGCGGCAGGACGGCACGGAGAACGATGCGACGGCCGGTGGGCGGGAGGTGTTTGTGGGGAAGGCGGGCTCCGCGATCGGCCCGGGAATCGTGGTTCGCCAGACGCGGTGGGCCGACGATTCCGGATATCGCGAGGAGGTCCAGATCCCATGGAGTGCGCTGTATCGCGATCCTGCGGTGGTGGCGGTGGGGCTGAAGTTTCGGCTGGGGTTGCAGTTGATCTGGGGCGATGAAACCGGTGCCGGCATGCTGGCGGGCGTGGATCTGAACCGCGACCCAGCCGCGCTGGGGGCCTCATTTCCGCGCACGCCGTCGGCGTGGCGGGTGGTGGACCTTCAGCCCTAGTGTGGTGAGCGATTAGTTCGTTGATTCGTAAACACGGTCGGCGAGCCGC